>CAYUBS010000001.1:0-88400 GCA_964443145.1 uncultured Wenzhouxiangellaceae bacterium
CCTCGGCGTTGAACTTCCTGGCCACGTGCCCGCCAACAATAATATTAATCGTGGCCCGGGGAGAGATCAGCGCTACCCTGCTCGCCTCCACTGCGGACAGTTCAACATCTTCAATTTTCAGGATGTCCTTTTTACCACCCTTTTTTGAATGGGAGTTGATCAGAATACTCATGCCTTTTTCGTTCGATATTCCAAGCACACTAAGCACGTCAAAGGCTTTTCCGGCGAGGATGTGGTCGATGACCGTACCGTGCTCAATTCGCTGGACTTTCATCAGGTGGTCCGACATTTCATTCTCCTCCCATTACCATGGAAAGCAGCGCCATTCTTACGGGAACTCCATTGAATGCCTGCTCGAAATACTTGGCTTGCGGCATGACATCAACTTCCGGTGCGATCTCGTTTACCCGGGGTAACGGGTGCATGACAATCAGGCTCTGGGGCCCACGCGACAGCAGATCAGGATCCACCCGGTACATACCGGCCACCCGCTCATACTCCACCAGGTCCGGAAACCGTTCTTTCTGAATCCGGGTGGTATAAAGGATATCCGTGCTCGAAATTACGTCTTCCGGGGATCGACAAATTGTGCCCAGGCGTCCCATGCTTTTGAGATAGCTGGTCACCTCACCCGGCATCTCCAGCCCTTCCGGAGCTACCAGGTTGATGGTATTTCCAAACTTGGCCAATGCAATGGCGAGGGAGTGAACCGTCCGGCCATAACGAAGATCGCCGACCATACTGATATTAAGACCTTCCAGACGACCTGTCTCTGTTCTGATCGTAAACAGATCCAGCAGAGTCTGGGTAGGGTGCTGACCGGCACCATCACCTGCATTCAGGACCGGCACAGAAGAGAATTCGGTAGCCAGTTTTGCAGCCCCTTCGCGGGGGTGACGTAACACGACGGCGTCGGCATAGCCGCTAACCATCCTCGTCGTGTCAGCCAACGTTTCGCCCTTAACCACCGACGTTGCTTCGGTTCCTGCAAAACCAATGACGCCACCGCCCAGGCGGATCATGGCGGTTTCAAATGAAAGCCGGGTGCGGGTCGATGGCTCAAAAAAGATACAGGCCAGAATCTTGCCCTTCAAAAGATCGGATGATGCCTCACCGCGGGCGATGGGTACCATATCTTCAGCTCTATCCAACACATCAACAATTTCAGCTGTTGAAAAATCGTGGACTGAGATTACGTGTCGCATTGATATCTCCTGAGAAGCCTTACATCGGCTCCGGGTAGTTTATAACGCATCTTCCGTAAAAAAAACGCCGGCTTGATTGCTCAAGCCGGCGCCTTGTTTCAATTTGCGATGATAACCGCTGCAACAGGACGGGCTACCGTCTGCCCTTTTTCCTGAGTTGATCCAGTGCTCTCAACTGGGCTGCCGCTTCCAGCAAACGTCCCTGGGCTTCAGCAATTTCCATGTCGCCCGTCTGGTCCTGTAACTCACGTTCCGCCTCTTCTTTGGCACGTGTCGCCGCCGCCTCATCGAGGTCATCGGCACGAACGGCTGTGTCAGCCAGCACGGTCACGATGTGTGGCATTACTTCCAGAATACCGCCACCAACGAAGAAAAATGCTTCTTCGCCATCCGCTTGCTGAACCCGCACCGAACCTGGCTTGAGCTGTGTAATCAGTGGCGCATGGCGCGGACTGATACCCAGCTCACCTACCGAACCGGTGGCAAAAATCATCGAAGCCTGGCCGGAGTAAATCTCCTCCTGAGCGGATACGATGTCACATTGAATGGTATGTTTCATGGCCCTGCCGTTTTCTGTTACGCAGCCTCAGCTGCCATTTTCTTGCCTTGCTCGGCTGCTTCTTCGATTGAACCCACCATGTAGAAAGCCTGCTCGGGCAAGTGATCGTACTCGCCTTCGATAATGCCCTTGAAACCACGGATGGAGTCTTTCAGCGAAACATATTTGCCGGGCGCGCCGGTGAAGGTTTCAGCCACAAAAAACGGCTGTGACAGGAAGCGGGCTACCTTACGAGCTCGTGCTACGATTGCCTTATCTTCATCTGACAATTCATCCATACCCAGAATGGCGATGATATCCTTCAACTCTTTATAACGCTGCAATACGGACTGAACACCGCGAGCCACGTCATAGTGCTCGGTACCAACGATATTAGGATCAAGCAGACGTGAAGTTGAATCCAGCGGGTCAACGGCCGGGTAGATACCTTGCTCGGCAATGGCACGACTCAAAACCAGGGTCGCATCCAGGTGAGCAAAAGTCGTTGCCGGTGACGGATCAGTCAAATCATCGGCCGGTACGTATACCGCCTGGAAAGAGGTGATTGATCCGGTCTTGGTCGAGGTAATGCGTTCCTGCAGAAGGCCCATTTCCAAAGCCAGCGTCGGCTGGTAACCCACGGCTGAAGGCATACGGCCCAGCAGTGCTGATACTTCCGTTCCGGCAAGCGTGTAACGGTAAATGTTATCAATGAACATCAGTACGTCACGGCCTTCATCGCGGAACTGCTCGGCAATGGTCAGCCCGGTCAGTGCCACACGCAGCCTGTTTCCGGGTGGCTCGTTCATCTGGCCGTACACCAGTGCAACTTTGTTGAGTACGTCTGCGTCCTTCATTTCGTGATAGAAGTCGTTACCTTCACGGGTACGCTCACCCACGCCGGCAAAGACCGAGAAGCCACTGTGCTCAATAGCGATGTTACGGATCAGCTCCATCAGGGTTACCGTCTTGCCGACACCGGCGCCGCCGAACAGGCCGACTTTACCACCCTTGGATATGGGCATGATCAGATCGATCACCTTGATGCCGGTTTCCAGCAATTCGTTGCCGCCCGCCTGATCTTCGTATGAAGGTGCTTTGCGGTGGATGGGCATGCGTATTTCTTCACCGATTGGACCCGCTTCGTCGATCGGGCGGCCCATGACGTCCATCACGCGACCGAGCGTTTTCTCACCCACCGGCACCATGATAGCTGTACCGGTACCGGTGATTGCCAGTCCACGCTTCAAACCGTCTGTTGATCCCAGCGCGATCGTGCGAACGACGCCGTCACCCAGCTGCTGCTGGACTTCGAGCATGATTTCGGTACCGTCAACCTCCAGGGCATCGAATATTTTAGGCAATTTGTCACGAGGGAATTCCACGTCTACGACAGCGCCGATAACCTGAACAATTAATCCACCACTCATTGTTAGCTCCTAAGCTCTAAATCTTGTTGACGACCGGCCTTAAACGGCGGCCGCACCACCAACTATTTCTGAAATTTCTTGTGTAATTGCCGCCTGGCGGGCCTTATTGAATACCAATGTCAGTTCGTCAATCAGGTCACCGGCATTGTCGGTCGCGTTCTTCATCGCGATCATCCGAGCGGCATTTTCCGAAGCCAGGTTCTCAAGCACAGCATGGTATACGTCTGCTTCGATGTAGCGGACCAATACGGTATCCAGCAACTCTTCAGCGTCCGGCTCGTAGATGTAGTCCCAGATGTCATGAATTTCTTCATCGTCCGTGTCCGGCAACGGAAGCAGCTGCTCCAGTGTCGGACTCTGGGTCATCGTGTTGATGAATTCGTTGTACACCACGTAGACCAGGTCGACTTTCTCTTCCCGATAGGCATCCAGCATCACCTTGATAGACCCAATCAGATCTTCAATCTGAGGCTTTTCGCCCAGTTCGCTGGTATGAGCGGCAATCTCCACCTTAATGTTCTTGAAGAATCCAGACGCTTTCTTGCCGAGCGTAACCATGCTGACTTCTGCGTCTTTTTCCTGCCACTCGCGGACACTTGCCAGCACCAGCTTGAACAGGTTGTTGTTCAGTCCACCACACAGTCCGCGATCAGAAGAAACGATCACGTACCCGACTTTCTTGATTTCTTCACGCCGCACGGTGAAAGGATGACGGTATTCCGGGTTGGCTTTGCTGAGGTGACCCATTACACGGCGAATCATACGCGCATAAGGACGGGTCGCATTCATCAGTGCCTGCGTTTTGCGAATCTTACTGGCTGAGACCATCTCCAACGCCGAGGTCACCTTTCTGGTGTTCTCGATACTTCGGATTTTGGTCGTAATTTCCTTTCCGCCTGCCATACTCGGCTTGCTCCCAATTAATACCTAAGGCCGTTCCTTACCAGGATCCGGTTGCCTTGAATTCTTCCAGGGCTACCTTGAGCTGAGACTCGATGTCGTCATTCCAGCTACCCTCGTTCAGGGTGCCGAGCAGTTCAGCCTTGGCTGAGGCCATATGATCGATCAGAGCTGTCTCGAACGTGCCAATCTTGGCCAGGTCCACGTCATCCAGGAAACCACGGTCCGCAGCAAACAACGATACGGCCATTTCTCCAACCGACAGCGGGCTGTACTGCTTCTGTTTCATCAATTCGGTAACGCGTTGGCCGCGATCCAGCTGCTTACGGGTCGCCTCGTCGAGATCGGAAGCAAATTGCGCAAATGCGGCCAGCTCACGATACTGGGACAACGCCAGTCGAATACCACCGCCCAGCTTCTTGATAACCTTGGTCTGGGCTGCACCACCCACACGGGATACAGAAAGACCCGCGTGAACAGCCGGGCGAATACCCGCATTGAACATATCGGCCTCAAGGAAGATCTGGCCATCAGTGATGGAGATCACATTGGTCGGTACGAAGGCTGAAACGTCACCTGCCTGCGTTTCAATGATCGGCAGAGCCGTCAGAGAACCGGTCTTGCCGGTGACTTTTCCATTGGTGAATTTCTCGACGTAGTCCACGTTTACACGTGCCGCGCGTTCCAACAAACGCGAGTGCAGGTAAAACACGTCACCCGGGTACGCTTCACGGCCCGGCGGACGACGCAGCAGCAGGGAAACCTGGCGATAAGCCCACGCCTGCTTGGTCAAATCATCATAAATGATCAGGGCATCTTCGCCACGATCCCGGAAGTACTCACCCATGGTGCAACCAGCGTACGGTGCTATGTACTGCATGGCTGCCGACTCTGAAGCCGAAGCGTTGACCACGATGGTGTGTTCCATCGCGCCATGCTCTTCAAGCTTGGCAACCACGTTAGCCACGGTAGACTGTTTCTGACCGATCGCCACGTAAACGCATTTAATGCCGGATGCCACCTGGTTGATAATGGTGTCGATGGCGATGGCTGTTTTACCGATCTGACGGTCACCAATGATCAATTCGCGCTGTCCGCGACCGATCGGCACCATGGCGTCGATTGATTTCAATCCTGTCTGAACCGGCTGGTCTACTGACTTACGCCAGATAACGCCTGGTGCGACTTTCTCAATGGGAGCAAATCCATCGTTATCGATGGGGCCCTGCCCGTCGATGGGTGCGCCCAGTGCATTGACCACTCGGCCCAGCAGGCCGGGGCCATGCGGAACTTCGAGAATACGGCCGGTGCATTTGACGGTATCGCCTTCAGTAATGTGCTCGTAATCACCCAGGATTACAGTACCAACCGAGTCACGCTCAAGGTTGAGCGCCAGGCCAAACGTGTTACCGGGGAACTCGATCATCTCGCCCTGCATGGCGTCTTCGAGACCGTGAATGCGCGAGATACCATCGGAGACACTGACTACCGTGCCTTCGTTGCGGGTCTCGGCTGATACATTCAGCTCTTCAACCCGTTTTTTGATCAACTCGCTGATTTCAGATGGATTCAATGTCGTCTGCATCTTTTTTTTCCCATGTGGTTGCCGTTACAACGGCGACCGGTTCAAATATTTAAGTGGCCAGGCTGTTAGACAGCTTCTGAAGCCTTCCACGCAAAGAGCCATCAATTACCTGGTCGCCGGCATAAACCACCGCACCACCAATGACACCTGCGTCTATCTCATTTTCGAGTTCGATTTCGCAATCGAAACGACGCGCAAGAGCGTCTCGCATGCGGCCTGCCTGGCCCTCATCCAGCGGAATCGCTGAAACGACCTTTACGCTTATTCGTTTTTCAGCTTCATCACGCAAAATACGGAACAGGCGCTTAACCTGTGGCAGCAGCGACAAACGCGAATTCTCAGCCAGCACGGAAAGAAAATCCCGGAACCGGCCGTCGAAGGCTTCACCTGCGGCTTCCTTAAGGATGGCGACAGACTGAGCGTTACTCACGTCAGGGCTTTCCAGCAAACTCGCCATCGAAGCATCTTCGACGATCTCGCTTGCCAGGTTCAGCATGTCACCCCAGCGCGCCAGGGCTTGCTCACTTTGAGCCAGCTCAAACGCGGCTTTCGCATAGGGACGTGCCAGTGTGGTCAGGCTGCTCATGTTCAGATCTCGGTAATCAGCTTGTCGAGAAGTTCGCGATGGGTGTTTTCATCGACTTCTTTCTCGAGAATCTGTGAAGCACCCAGCACCGCGAGGCTGGCCACGGACGAGCGTAGCTCTTCCCGCGCCTGGTTCGCTGCCTGGACGATTTCCGCTTCGGCCGCAGTGACCTGCCGGCCACGTTCAGCCGTCGCATCGTCTTTCGCCTGGTCGAGTATCTGCGAGTGTCTCTGATTCGCCTGATCAACGATCTCACCCGCTTTATCACGGGCTTCATTGATCTGCTGGTCAACCGTCACCTTTGCAGCTTCCAGTTCTTTTTCAGCACGATCAGATGCAGCCAGACCTTCGGCGATTTTCTCGCGACGTTCGTCCATTGCCTTGATCAGCGGCGGCCAGAGGAACTTCATGCAGAACCACACGAAGATCATCATCGCGATTGACTGCAAAATTAAAGTGGCATTGATATTCATGCCTTACCTCATTCAGATGATTCAGTTTACCTGCCCGGATACCCGGGCGGGCGTATGCCGGTTAAAAAATTAACCGCCCAGGGCAGCTTGCAGCTGTCCAACAAACGGGTTAGCGAATGTGAAGAACAACGCAATACCCACACCGATCATCGCAACAGCATCCAGCAGGCCGATTGCCAGGAAGAACTTACCCTGCAGCATCGGAGCCAATTCAGGCTGCCGCGCAGAACCTTCCAACAGGCGACCACCCAGGATACCCACACCGATACCAACGCCAAGTGCACCCAGACCAATCAGCAGGGCTACAGCGATCGCGGTCATACCAATTACAATTTCCATCAAAAACTCCCGTTCTCAGATATTGCTAACAAAAAAATAAAACCAAAAAACCAAACAAAAACTTCAATTCATTAAAACTTCAATCCATCAATGATGCTCGCTCGCCATACTCAGGTACACAATGGTCAGCATCATGAAGATAAAGGCTTGCAACGTCACGATAATCAAGTGGAACGCCGCCCAACCAAAATGCATCAGCTGGCCGCCGAGGAATGCCAGGCCACCCACCAGCAGCATTTCCACCAGCAATAACAGCAACGTAGGTTTCATGGCCAGTTTGCCTTTGAGGTTCAACCAGAGCGTGGCCATAATCGTCACAGTCGCGATAATCCAGAACCATGCCGGAACGTGGCCATGAAAAAGAAAACTGAGGCCCGAGGCGAACCAGGCTGATCCTGCTGTAAAGATCAGCGCGATCAGAATAAAAATGAGTTCGCCAGCGTACAGGTTTCCAAACAGTCGCAGGCCAAGCGAAATGGGTTTGGCCAGTAACGAAACCAGCTCCAGAACAAGGTTAAACGCCATCACGAACGGCCAGACGACTTTGGGCATGCCGAGCTCTTTCGGATTCAGTGGGTTCATTACCAGTTCACTGACAAAACCGCCCACACCCTTGAAGCGAATTGAGTAGATGATGATCAAGACGAACACCGTCAGGGACATGCCCAGGGTGGCGTTAACGTCAGTGGTCGGGACGACTTTCTGGAACACGAGGTGTGGATCGGCGCCGAGCAGCTTTGCAGCGCCCTGTTGCGTTACCCATGGCAGCCAGTCAACCGGAATGAGATCCATGAAATTCATGAAGAAAATCCACACGAACAGTGTCAGCGCCAGTGGTGCGATCAGGCGGCTGGTGCCGTGGAAGGTTTCCCGAACACTGTTGTCTACGAATTCAACTATTGTCTCGATGAAGGCCTGGAAGCGAGTTGGCACACCGGAGTTGGCCTTTTTGGCGACGGTGCGGAACATCAATAGAAAGACTACGCCGAGCACGAGGGACCAGAACATCGTATCTACATGGAAGGCCCAGAAACCCATAGCCTGCGCCTCGGCAGCCGAGTGGGCAAAACTCCATCCGTTTTCGGGATGATTGCCAAACGTCAGGTTCTGCAGATGGTGCCCGATGTATTGGCCTGTTGTGATGTTTTCGCTACCGCCAGCCATTCCGTATCCTGCTTTTTCGCTTCTTTTCCAGCCGGGGCGATGCTACCGCGCCCAACCCGAAAGTGTGTTCAAACCATCAAAAATCAAGTGCCCCGTGGGACTTTTTACGCTATTCCTGAAAAGCCAGGGCCAATCCGACCCAGTTGGCGACCAGCACGCCGATCATCCCCAGGAAGAAAAACCCTGCAGCCAGCGGCTTCACCCAGATGAAGACCAGCGCACAGAGCAGTCCGGTCAGCACCAGCTTGCCGAATTCGGCGAGCATTGCCGTGCGCAAAAAGTCTGCACTATCACTGCCTACCTTCCTTAACACCAACACGGTAAACAGCAATCCCGGCAAATAGACCGCCAGGCTTCCGAACAGCGACGAATATGCCGCCACCGGACCGGCCAGGAATGACAGTGAAGCCAATCCAATTGCAGTCAGGGACTGGATTCTCAGGCTTTTCAATTTACCTTCCAGCACTCCGTATTTCTTTGACTTCGATCAGCCCGCGAGACAACAGCCTGCAAGCAGCCGGCCAAAGACCGCCCATTTTAGCAACTATTAATATGTCCCGGCAATGGGTCTTTAATCAGAAAGGTCGAGGCGATCGAGAATGCCTTCAAATTCATCGGGGTTGTTGTAACTGATGACGAGTTTTCCCTTGCCGGAGGCGAGGTGCTGGATCTTGACCCGGGTGCCCAGCGTTTCGCCAAGGCGAGTTTGCAGGCTCAGGATGTCCGGGTCGAGACGACGGGTGCCCTTCTTCTTTTTCGACTGCTGCAGCCGGCGCACCAGGTTTTCCGTTTCACGCACCGACAAGCGCTTGCGAACCACCTCGCGTGCCGCCTGTACTTGCAGGTCGTCATCCAGAGACAGTATTGCCCTGGCATGCCCCATTTCGATCTGGCGCATGTCGATCATGTCTTTCACTTCCTGCATCAACTCCAGCAGTCGCAGCAGGTTGGAAACGGCTGCGCGCGAGCGGCCGACTGCGTCAGCGGCTTCCTGGTGGGTCATCTCAAAATCATCGATCAGGCGACGCAGGGCGGTCGCTTCCTCCAGTGGATTGAGGTCCTCGCGCTGGATATTCTCGATCAGCGCCATCGCAATCGAAGCCTCGTCGGGCACATCGCGGATGACCGCCGGAATATCACTGATTTCTGCGATTTGGGCAGCCCGCCAGCGTCGCTCACCTGCGATTAACTCATACTGGCCCTCTCCCACCGGCCGGACAACGATCGGCTGAACAACCCCTTGCGAACGAATCGAGTCAGCCAGTTCACCCAGTTTTTCCTCGTCGAACACCGATCGCGGCTGATAGCGCCCCGGGCGGATCACATCAAGCGGCAGGTTCTGCAACGTATCCGGCGACTCGTGCTGAACCTGGTTCAGCGTTTTCTGGCTGAGCATGGCGCTCAGGTTACGCCCCAACACGGGTTTTTTTCGATTCGTCATGTTCTATGCCATTTCCCGGGCCATGCCCTGTTTCTCGTGACGCCGCAGCATCTCGCCGGCTAACGCGATGTGGGCGATAGCGCCTTTCGATCGCGGGTCGTAAAGCAATACCGGCAAACCGTAACTGGGCGCCTCGGCTACCCGCACGTTACGCGGTATCAATGTCCGGTAGACCCGTTCACCAAAGTTTTCGATCAGCTGATCGGAGACCGCGGTCGCCAGGTTGTTACGGCCATCGTACATCGTGCGCAACAAGCCCTCTATATGCAAACCCGGATTGACGCTGCCGCGAATCTGCTCAATCGTATTCAGCAAGCCCGTCAGTCCCTCCAGAGCGTAATACTCGCATTGCATCGGAATCAACACACTGTTAGCCGCTGCCAGTGCATTCAGAGTCAGCATGCTCAGCGCCGGAGGGCAATCGATGAAGATCCAGTCGTAACGCTCGAGTAACGGTTGCAGCGCCCTTTTCAAGGCATATTCCCGGCCGTCACGTTGCAGCAGGGCGATCTCTGCCGCGGTCAGGTCGCCATTGGAGGGGAGCAGGTCGAACCCCATATTTTCCGGGCTGAGGATGGTTTCATCGACAGAACTTTCTTCCAGCAGAACCTCGCAGGCGGAGACATCAAGTTTGTAGGCATCAATGCCGCAGCCTGTGGAGGCATTTCCCTGTGGGTCCAGGTCGATCAACAGCACGGAAAATTTCATTCGGGCAAATGCCGCGGCCAGGTTGACACAGGTGGTTGTCTTTCCGACACCGCCTTTCTGATTTGCTACTGCAATGATTCGGGCGGGCATGGGCTGGCTTCTTTTTTAAGTCTTGGATTGGGGTTCATGCAATGACGGACATAATGACGAGGTGACGGTCCTCTTGCAATCCCGGCACGATAAGTTTTTCCACTGAATCGATATGTAGCCATTCCGGAACCTCTTGCAGTTCGCGTTCCGGGTAACGCCCCTTCATCGCCAGGAGACTGACCGGAGCTGCCGCCAGGTGCCGTGCCGCATGGGCAAACGAAACCAGGTTGGAAAAGGCCCGGCTGATAATTACGTCGAACGGTTGATCGGGTGCAAATGACTCGAGTCGCTCCTGCACCGGGTGAATATTTTCCAGGCCGAGCTGGCGTCGCACGTGGTTAAGGAATCGTACCCGCTTGCCCGAACTGTCCAACAGGGTCACTTCAAGCGCAGGCCTGGCAACCGCGAGTGGAATGCCCGGAAGTCCGGCGCCGGTCCCGGCATCCAGTAGACGCCCACCAGCAATAAAGGGGGCAACGGACAGGGAGTCCAGCAGGTGCCGTGTGACCATTTCTACCGGGTCTCTGACCGCGGTCAGGTTGTAGGCCTTGTTCCAGTGTTCCAGCTGAACCAGGTATTCCAGCAGCATTTGCTCCTGGGCAGGGCCGATGTCCAGCTCGTCCAGTTGAAGAATGCCGGCATGCAGCATTGGTGCAAGAAAATCTACCGGCACGGGATATCCTTCGCTACTTCTTCAGGCCGGCAGAGCGCATTTCCTTGGCCATCGTTTCGGCGATGTCGGCGGCCGTATCCGCATGTTCAGTATCTTTCGTAAAGGTCACGATACGCCAGACCGGCATTTCTGTTTCCAGATCGTAATAGCTTGATTCCACGTAGGCGCTGGATCTGAAATCTGCATAACCCGGCCCCTGGCGCACCGTGTATACGCTGGTCATCCCGGTGAAGTACGGCCGACCCCATCCATAACTGGAGCCACTGCCCAGGTATTCCAGCCAATAATCGGAACGGACGTACTTCTCCTGTTCCCCGGCGCCCGCGTAAAACATCACGATCACGCCATCGACGTCGGCGTCACGAAGCATCCCGGTGGCCACTTCGGGGTCGATCTCACCGCGGATACCACCGCTCATACCCGGGATATTACTGCTGGGAATCACCGGATTCCCTTTCTTGCTCATGATCTTTGCAACGTCGATCTCGACGGCTTTACGCATCAAGGCGTCGGGCAATACAACAACAACGGCGACCTTGTCCGGCTTGTGTGTAACCGGTTTATCGGTTTTCCAGTTGTCGACCGTGCGCGTTTGTGCGCAGGCGGGCAGGACCAGTGAGGCCGCGATCGCCAGGAGAATGAGTCGGCCGGTGTAGCTAAGCATTTGAAAGGTCATGGGGTAATCCGCAAGCGTAAAACGAGCATCTTAACCCATGGCTGGTTTAGCCGGAAGCGAGAACTTCTATCGACAGGTCGAGTTCCTCGGCCCGGTGGCAGGCTACCCAGTCGCCGCTCTCCATTCGACGCAGAGCCGGAACATCCGCCTCACAGCGCTTTACCTTGAAGGGGCAGCGGTTGTGGAAAATACAACCTTTGGGGCGCTCGTAAGGCGACGGCATGTCTCCGGTCAGCCAACTGCCCTGCCTGACCACAGCCGCCAGTTTTGGATCGGGAATCGGAACCGACTTCATCAGCGCATTGGTATAGGGGTGCAGGGGGCGGCGGTACATGTTCGCTTTGTCCGAGACCTCCATGGCCTGCCCCATGTACATCACCATCACGCGATCACTGATATGCCTGACAACAGACAGGTCATGTGCAATGAAGATCAGGGCCAGGCCCAGCTTTTTCTGCAAGTCCTTCAACAGGTTGATGATCTGCGCCTGGATCGAAACGTCCAGTGCGCTGACCGGCTCGTCACATATCAACAGGCGCGGATTGAGCACCAGCGAACGCGCAATACCAATACGCTGACACTGCCCGCCTGAAAACTCGTGGGGGTAGCGGTTGATCTGGTTGGGCAGCAGACCCACAACCTTCATCATTCCACGGGTGCGCTCCTCAACCTGCAGGCGCGCCATGTTTGGGTAAAACGTCCACAGCGGTTCCGCGATGATGTCGCCGGCCGTCATGCGGGGATTGAGGGAGGCCACAGGGTCCTGGAATACGATCTGCAGGTCTTTCCTCTTCTGGCGCATTTCCTCCTCTTCCAGCCCGGTCAGCTCTTCGCCTCGCCACATCACACGTCCGCGGGCGGGCTGGACCAGCCCGAGGATAGCCCGTGCAAGCGTGGATTTTCCTGAACCTGACTCACCTACGATTCCCAGGGTCTCGCCGGCGTGCAGCTCGAAGCTGATCCCGTCCACCGCCCGCAACCGGCGTTCACGGCGGCTGAAAATACCCCCGGTGAAACTCCTGAAGGTGACGGCAAGGTCCTGTACCCTGAGGACAGGCTTGATCATTCAGCCACCTCCGCCTTTACCGTTTCTGCCGTTTCTACCATCACTTTACCGCCTTCCATCGGCAACACGCAGCGGCTCATCCGGCCACCTTCGGCCAGCCACACCGGGGGCCGTTCCCGGCAAGACTCGGTCGCCTCGACGCAACGATCCCTGAAGCGGCAACCGGTGGGTAAATCCTGCAAATTCGGCGGGTTGCCGGGTATGGCCTGCAGCTCGTCATCCGAAGCCCGGTCCAGCCGTGGCACCGAAGCCAGCAAGCCGCGTGTATAGGGGTGTTGCGGGCGATAGAACACATCGTCCACGCTACCCGACTCAACCGCCTGACCGGCGTACATAACGATGACCCGGTCGGCAATTTCCGCGACCGCAGCCATGTCGTGGGTAATCAGGATCAAGGACATCCTGGTCTGTTTTCTGAGCTCACTGACCAGCTCGGTAATCTGTGCCTGCACCGTTACATCCAGTGCCGTGCTCGGCTCGTCTGCAATTAACAGATCGGGTTCGCATAAAAGACCGATGGCTATCATGACCCGTTGCCGCATACCGCCGGAATACTCATGCGGATACTGCTTTATCCGTTCCTCCGGGTCGGGAATGCGAACCGCACGCAGCATTTCCACCGCGTGTTGCCGCGCCTCTTCCCGGCGCAGGCCCTGGTGGTGCATGACCACTTCCATCATTTGTTTCTCGATGGTCAGGAACGGGTTCAGCGAGGTCATCGGATCCTGGAAGATCATCGCAATATGGCGGCCACGAATTCCGTTGAGTTCGCGAGAACTCATCTTCAACAGGTCTTTGTCCCGGAACAGTGCCTCCCCGCGTACACTACCGTTCTCGGCCAGCAAGCCCATTAAAGATAAAGCCAGCTGGCTTTTCCCGGCGCCCGACTCGCCGACAATGGCCAGCGTCTCACCCTCTGCAACCTCAAAGTCCATGCCATCGACTGCCCTGACAACACCTTCGGGCGTCTGGAAGTGGACTTCAAGATTGGAGACCGAGAGTAACGCCATTACAAATGGTCCTTGGGATCCAGCGCATCGCGCATGCCATCGCCGATGTAGTTAAAGCAATACAACGTCACTGTCAGGAAGGCCGCCGGGAACACCAGGGTCCACGGGGCTGACTCCATGTCCTGTGCGCCATCATTAACCAACGCACCCCATGAACTCATCGGTTCCTGGACACCCAGGCCCAGGAAACTCAGGAAAGACTCGACCAGGATGACCTGCGGAATCGTCAGCGTCACGTACACCATCACGACACCCATTAAGTTGGGAATGATATGACGCAGAATAATGGACCTGTGATCCACACCACAGGCCCTGGCTGCTTCGACGAACTCGGTATTTTTCAGGCTCAGGGTTTGTCCCCGCACAATCCTTGCCATGTCGAGCCAGTTGACCGCACCAATAGCAACAAAGATCAAAACGATATGGCGCCCGAAAACCACCATCAGCAAAATCACGAAAAACATGAAAGGCAGGGCGTAGATGATATCCACAATCCGCATCATGACCCGGTCGGTCATGCCGCCGTAATAACCAGCGACGGCCCCGTAGGTAACGCCGATGGCAAGGCTGACAAGTGTTGCAACCAGGCCAACCAGCAGTGAAATCCTGCCACCCTCGAGGGTGCGCACCAGGATGTCACGGCCCACGGCATCGGTCCCGAACCAGTGACCGGTCTCCAGGCTGGGCGGAGAGGACGTATTGTCCCAGTCGGTAAAGTCGGCTTCCCACGGCAACAGCAGCGGGCCAAATACCACCATCAATACCATCAGCGCCATAATGACGCCGCTTACTACCGCCGCCTTGTTTTTTTGCACACGATGCCAGGCATCCACCCACAGTGAACGGCCGCGGACATCCGGATCTTCAAACGCCTTCGCGAAAGGATCTGTTATCGCCCCCCCGTCAACGGATTTTGTTTTGACGTCGCTGCTCATTGCGCCTCGTTGTAACGGATCCTGGGGTTGAGCCAGGCATAGATCAGATCGACCATGAAGTTCAAAACGACGATCACGACCCCATAGAAAACAACCACACCCATTACCAGGGTGTAATCCCGGTTAAGCGCGCCCTGGACAAAATAGCTGCCCAGGCCAGGTATGGAATAAATGCGCTCGATCACTACCGAACCGGTAATCATGGCCGCGGTAGCCGGGCCCATGTATGAAATGACGGGCAAAATAGCCGGTTTCAGTGCATGACGGAAAATGACCAGGCGTTCGGGCAGACCCTTGGCCCGGGCCGTGCGGATGTAATTGCTGTGCAGCACCTCGATCATACTGCCTCTTGTCAGGCGTGCGACATACGCAATTGCCGGTAGCGCCAGGGTCACTACTGGCAACACCATTCTCTGCCACGACCAGTCCCAACCGCCGGCCGGCAACCAGCCCGCGTAAACAGCGACCCCCAGGATC
This sequence comes from uncultured Wenzhouxiangellaceae bacterium, assembly GCA_964443145.1. Taxonomy (GTDB): domain Bacteria; phylum Pseudomonadota; class Gammaproteobacteria; order Xanthomonadales; family SZUA-36; genus JAHEFT01. Next base: position 15,297 of record CAYUBS010000001.1, read on the forward strand.
AGCAATGGGGCCACGACAAAATTGGGTATCGAAATACCCAGCATTGCCACCCCCATGACCGAATAATCCACGGCCGTGTTCTGGCGCAGCGCCGCAAGCGTGCCAATCAACGTACCCAGCACAAAGGCAATCAGCATCGCCAGGCCGCCTATGGTGGCCGACACAGGGAAACCACGGGCGATCAGCTCATTAACCGTCCAGTCCTTGTATTGAAACGAAGGGCCGAAATCCCCTGAAATAATCTGGCCCAGATAGCGAAAATACTGCTGCAGCAACGGCTCGTCGAGGTGGTATTGGGCATCCAGATTCGCCCGGATTTCCGGCGGCAGGACTTTTTCACCGTCAAACGGCCCGCCGGGCGCCATGCGAATCAGGAAGAATGCGATCGTAATCAGCACCAGCAGGGTGGGTACCAGACCCAGCAGGCGAAGCGCAGCATGGCGCAGCACACCTTCCTGCTTCATTGCGGCTCACCGTCCAGCGTTTCGGGACGCGATTTCAGCTTGAACATGTTGCGGGTGGGATGATGATCCATTACGTTGTTGTGCCACCCCCTGAGGTGCGGGTCAACCAGTCGTTTTGTTACATAGGTATAAACCGGAATGATGACATGGTCTGACATCAGCACACGCTCAGCTTCAAACATCAGCCGCTCTCTCCGGGCCCGCACACGCTCCAGGCCAGCCTCATCGAGCAAGGCATCAAAGGTAGGATTACTGTAGCCGTAGTCATTACGCCCGTGCCCGGTGCGAAAAAGCTCCAGGAAACTATACGGGTCGTTGTAATCACTGATCCAACCGGACCGGAATACCTGGGTGATGACCTTTTGTTCCCGGTTTTGCAAAAATACCCTGAACTCCTCGTTGACCAGCGTGGCATTGACGCCCAGCGTCTGCTTCCACATCGATGCGATCGCCAACGTAATTTTCTTGTGATTGTCACTGGTGTTGTAACGAATTTCGATCCGCAAGGGTTGCTCTTCCGAGTAACCGGCTTGCTCATAGAGGCGCCTGGCCTCGTGTCCTCTTTCTTCCTGGGTCCAATCCGCGTACTCGGGAGAAAACGGAACATAACCGTCGATCCCCGGAGGCACCAGGGCAAACGAGGGTTTCTCTCCAAATTGCGTCACCTTTTCGGTGATGATCTCCCGGTCTATCGACAGTATCAGCGCCATCCTCAGGGAAGGGTTATCGATGAACGGTTCCTGCGTGAGGTTAAAACCAAAAAAGTACGACCCCATCCAGGGGCTCACGACCAACTCGTTGGGGTAGTGCTGCAAAAGCCATCTGAACTGGTTGTTGGGCACCTCGTTAGTCCAGTCCAGCTCTCCGGACCGGAATTGCTTGACCTCGGTGGCCTGGTCTTCAACTGGCACGTAGATGACACGCTCGATATAAGTGTCGTCTGCCTCACGAAAGCGTGGGTTTTTCAGGAGCTCGATACTGACTCGCGGCGTCCATTTCGTTAGCAGATAGGCGCCGTTTGATACGAGATTGCCCGCCCGGGAGAACTGGTTTCCGAACGCTTCGATGTTTTTACGGTTAACCGGATAAGCTACCGGGCTGGCCAGCAACCCCAGGAAATAAGGCGTAGGTCCGGTTAGTGTAATTTGTAATGTGAACTCATCCAGCAACGCAATCCCGAGGTCTTCAACCGGCAAATCGCCGGCCAGCACTTCCCGCGCATTCTGGACAGGCAGTAGCGTCCTGGCCGCACTGGAAGCGGTTTCCGGGTTCAGTGCACGGCGCAGACTGTACACAAAGTCATCGGCGATCAGCGTATCGCCGTTCGACCAGACCAGGTCACGCCTCAGGTAAAACGTATAAGTCCTGGCATCCCGGGAAATGTTCCAGCGCAGTGCCGCGCCCGGGATGATGTCTCCGTCAGCTGACTCCATGGTCAGGCCTTCGAACAGGTCACGCAATATGTGGGAAGCCGGAACGCCCTGCGCCAGATGCGGATCAAGTGTTTCAGGCTCTTCGCCATTGCCGCGACGAACAACCTGTTCGGCCGCCAGCACGGAAGGATCAGGACGTCCGTCCTCCAGAAGGAGCAGCTCAACCGGTTGCAGTCGTTGTTCCAACGGCCGGCCGAAATCCCCTTGCCTGTCACCACAGGCAGACAAGCCCAGCAGGCTAAACACGAGGATGACGCTGGTTGGTATGGCGAGCTTCAAGGGTTCTCCGATTTCACACCCAGATACCGGGACAAGTGAACATCCCGGACATTGTCCGAATAGCCGGTAATACGCGGTCTGACAAGGTGTCGCGAAACATAATAATAAAGCGGTATCACCGGCATGTCGTGCATTAACTTGGCTTCAGCCTGCTGCAATAGCCCGGTTCTTGTACTTCCACTGGATATTTCGGCTGATTTCATCAACATGTCAAATTCAGAAGACCTGTAAAAGGTGTTATTCAGCGCACTCACGCCAATGAACAAATCCAGAAAACTGGAAGGGTCGGCATAATCTGCAATCCAGCCGCCCCGGAAAACTTCGGTAACGACACCCATTTTCCGGTTATTAACGAAGACCTTCCACTCCTCGTTGACCAGTTGCGTGTTTACACCCAGCACTTGCTTCCACATGGCCGCCACAGTTACGGCGACGCGCCGGTGCACGCCGGAAGTGTTGTAGCGAATTTCCAGTAACAGGGGTTCGTTTTTTCCAAACCCGGACTCACGAAACAGGCGCACAGCCTTTTCTTCGCGTTCGCGCTGTGTCATGACCGACTCCGCCATCTGCACCGGCTGGTAGCCACTGATGCCCGGCGGAACCACACTCCAGCCCGGCAACTCACCGGCACCCAGTACTTTGTTCACCAGTATTTCTCGATTGACGGCAAGTGACAGTGCCCGCCTGAGCGCCCCGGAGTGTCCAAGAACCGTATGATTGAAATTGTATCCCAGCCAAAAAGTGCCCAGGTAAGGGTGGATCCTCAGGTCTTGCGAAAGGTTCTCCTTCAACCACTTGAAACGACCGGCCGGGATGGTTTCGGTAATATCCAGTTCACCAGCCCGGTAACGCGAAAGCTCGGCGGCGGGCTCTTCGATTGGAAAATATTCAACCGTTTCGATTTCTATACTGTCCGCTGCATAGTATTCGGGATTCTTCGCGAGCTTCAGGCTCGCACGCGGCGTCCAGTCCTTTAGCAGGAATGGGCCGTTCACCGGCCCGTGAAGCGGATCATCCATCGCTGTTGAATGCAGCGGGTAACTTACCGGGTGAGCCAGTATCTCCAGGATCCACGGGGCCGGTTCCTTCAGTGAAATTTCAAGCAGGCCGGGTTCGAGCGCCTTAATTCCCAGCGAAGAAACATCGGCCTCGCCTTTCAGGATTTTATCCACGAACAACACGTCTTTGAGCAGACCCGCCGTCGCTGCTGCCGTTTCCGGAGTGAAGGCACGCTGCCAGGCACGGACATAATCTGCCGACGTTACCGCATCGCCATTTGACCAGCGGGCATCCGGCCGCAGCGTAAATCGGTAGCGCCTGCCTGCGTCCAGCACCTGCCAGGACTCAGCCTGTCCCGGGACCAGCTCACCCTGTTCATCGAAGGTTACCAGGCCCTCCCGGATGTCACGCAACAGGTTGATCGCAGCGAGGCCCTGGGCCTGGTGGATGTGAAGGGAGTCGGGCTCCGGACCCAGACCACGGTAAATTTCCGCTGCTGCCACGACCTGCACCACCAGCATCATTGACAAGCTTGCAAGAATGTACGCGCAAATGCGCCGTTTGAGGAAGAGCATGTGGTGGTCCAGTCTGTTTCGTCCGTGTTCCTGCGTGTATCCTAGGCAATCGGACCGGGCTTTCCAATGTTATTTATTCGGATGACTGTGATTGGCTTACCGATTTACCGGTCCTGTGCGAAAGAAACCCAGTTTTTACGGAGCATGTGTGTGACAGATTCGGGAAAAATCGACACCCTCGGAACCAGGGACGAACTGGTCTCCTACCTTGCAAGCGGCTGCAAACCTGAGTCGCAATGGAAGATGGGTACCGAGCATGAAAAATTCGGCTATACGCTGGATGACCTGCGCCCGTTACCGTATGCGGGGGAACGCGGCATTCGCACGATACTGACCGGTCTCGCCGAAAGGTATGGCTGGCGCCCGGTTATTGAGGACGGGCTTCCTATAGCGCTGCTGGACGACACAGGCGCATCAATCACGCTCGAGCCCGGTGGGCAACTGGAGCTTTCCGGAGCTCTACTCGATAACATCCACGAGACATGCACCGAAGTTAATACGCATCTGAAACAGGTCCGGTCAATTTCGGAACCACTGGATATTGCATTCCTGGGTATGGGCTTCCAGCCCAGATTGCGGCGCGATGAGATGGAATGGATGCCCAAAGCACGTTACCGGATCATGCGGGAATACATGGACAAGGTTGGTACCATGGGCCAGGACATGATGTCTCGCACCTGTACGGTTCAGGTCAACCTGGATTTCGGCTCAGAGTCGGATATGGTGCACAAATTCCGGACCTCGCTGGCGCTGCAGCCAATCGCAACCGCGCTATTCGCCAACTCACCGTTCACCGATGGCAAACCGAATGGTTTCGTGAGCTACCGCTCACACGTCTGGGAGGATACCGACCCGGACCGTACCGGTATGCTGCCCTTTGTATTTGATGGCGACATGGGCTTTGAAAAATACACCGACTACATGCTGGATGTGCCCATGTACTTCGTTTACAGGGAGGGTGTCTACATCGATGCCTCAGGCCAGTCTTTTCGAGATTTCCTCCAGGGCAGACTGCCGGCCTTACCCGGCGAGCGCCCCACGGTTAAAGACTGGGAAGACCACCTGACCACGGCCTTTCCGGAAGTCAGACTGAAACGATTCCTGGAAATGCGCGGTGCGGACGGTGGATCCTGGAGCCGTTTGTGTGCGCTACCGGCCATCTGGGCCGGCTTGCTCTATCACCAGCCCTCGCTGGACGCTGCCTGGGATATCGCCCGGGACTGGAGCATGGAAGAACGACTGAAACTGCGTGAGGACGTTCCCCGACTCGGCCTGAAAGCGACCATCCGTGGCAGGACCGTGCAATCTATCGCAAAGGATGTGATCGAACTGGCGAATGACGGCCTGGTTGCCCGCGGCAGACTCAACGCAGCAGGGGACAATGAAACGGGCTTCCTCAACCCATTGCGGGACGTAGTGGAAAGCGGGGTAACCCCCGCTGAACGAAAACTAAAGCTATATCATGGTGAGTGGAACGGCTCAGTCGATCCCGTTTTCACCGAGTGTGCTTACTGATCAGGGCGCACAAGCTCCTACCCTGCGGCCTTCCCAGCTCATGTTCATCTCCATGTTCTGACCCTGTACGGACATGGTCATCAGCCCCCCTCCGGTGACACTGTCACCATGGGATGTGGCTTCCCATTCACCATGCATCGTGCCGCCGTCTACCGGGCAATCGATCGCCCATGACATGGTGTCCCCAGACAGCTGATTCATCTCGAAGGTGCAGGCCGGGTCCATTCCTTCGCCAACGAGCTCATCCATGGACAATTCTGATTTGTCCATGCATTCCTTAACGGTTGTCACGCGCGGTTGCGGCAACATCGGCATTTGCATTGTGCTTGTCATTTCCCACATACCCGGTTCAATCGAAAGGCCGTCCGCCTGGGCGGCTGGTACTGCCAAAAACAGGATGCCGAGCAGTGTAAAGTTTCTGATAACCATTATTTTTTACCTCTTTAAAACGGTAGTTCAAGATCGGGATTGAGTTCAAGCATCTGTGAACGGAAAGTGTCCTTTATCCTTTCCAGTGCTTCCTCGGTCTCCGCATCAAAGCGGACCACCAGGATCGGTGTTGTGTTCGACGCCCTGACCAGCCCCCACCCGTCATCAAAATCAGCCCGCAAACCGTCTATCGTGCTGATACTGGCCCCCTGGAACTGAGCCCTGTCAATGAAGGCCTCTACAAAAGCGTGATTCTCGCCTTCCTGCATATGCACTTTCAGTTCCGGTGTGCTGAAACTGGTCGGCAAGGCGTTCAGGATGGCTTCCGGTGGTGTTTCCGTGCTACCGAGAATTTCCAGCAGCCGTGCCGCCGCGTAAATCCCATCATCGACGCCATACCAGCGCTCGCCGAAAAAGAAATGTCCGCTCATCTCGCCGGCAAAGGGTGATCCGATCTCTTTCATTTTCGCTTTAATCAGGGAGTGGCCGGTCTTGTACATAACCGGGTTACCACCCGCCTGCTGTATCACCTTGGGCAAATGACTGGTGCACTTCACATCGTAAATGATGGTGGCGCCCGGGTTGCGGTCCAGTACATCGAGTGCCAGCAGCATCATGATCCGGTCCGGGAAAATGATATCTCCGCCCAATGTAACCACGCCCAGGCGATCGGCGTCACCATCCAGTGCCAACCCCAGGTCGGCGTCCATCAGGCGTACAGACTCGATCAGGTCCGCCAGGTTTTCAGGTTCGCTCGGATCCGGATGGTGGTTGGGGAAGGTCCCGTCGACCTCGTCGAACAATGGCAGGACTTCAACGCCGATGGCCCGCAGTACTTCAGCCGCACAAACGCCTCCAATGCCGTTTCCACAATCAATGACCACTTTCAACTCACGCTCTACCTGGATATCGTCCGCGATACGCTGAATGTAATCCGGAACCACATTCTTACGGGTCAGGGTTCCTTCACCCGCACTCAGATCGCTGGCCATGATGCGGCGGTACAGATCACTGATGGCCTCACCGTGCAGTGTGTCGCCGCCGATCATAATCTTGAAACCGTTATAGTCAGGCGGATTGTGGCTGCCGGTGATCATTACACCGGACCCGGCCCCTATTTCATGGGCCGCGTAGTAGAGGACGCCTGTTGGAACAGCGCCAATATCCAGCACATCGCAGCCGGAAGCCAGGATGCCTTCGATCATCCCTTCCATCAGGTAAGGGCCGGACAGACGTCCGTCCCGGGCAACAACGACAGGCCCAACGTTACCCTTCAGGGCCAGGGTACCCACGGCCTGCCCCACACTCCTGGCCACACCGGAGTCCAGGGTTTTGTCGATCACCCCGCGGATATCGTATGCGCGGAATATTTCCGGGGTCAGTTCCACGGGCGCGTGCGTCGTTTCTTTCAATTTGTGTTTCTCGTTAAGGTTGTATCGCAACCGCATAGCCGGAGGATCAGAAGCATCCGGGGACATCGGTGGTTTGTCCGGCTCGACCTGTTTTTCCTGCCCCTGTTGCTCTTCGCTCACATCTGCTGGGGGGCGGGCAATCGCAGGCGCGGGGCTGGTAGTAGCATCGGCTGCAACGGGTTCTGGTGCTTGCAAGGCTTTCTCTGCACGGGTCTTTGCAATCCGTATTTCGATTTCCCGTTTCCTGGCTTCGTATTCCTTTTTCCAGGCATCCCTGGCGCGATATAAAAGAAGAGACACGACAATGCAGAGCACACCGGCCAGAATCGCCAGTAGAGTCGTTTTGCCGCTGATCAGACCAATGTGTGTGGGTTGAGGGTACTCAACCCGGAACAGCGTACCGGGTACCGGAATCCGGTCCGGAATTTCATCCTGGATGCTGGGGTCGCCCCACTCCCGCAGATGGCTCACCCTTTGCCTGCCGTTGTATTGCGTAAGGCTGATGAATCCCAACGACGAATACTCGGGATTAAACCCCGTCAGCAGGTAGTCGAGATCCATTTCTACGACCATCACGCCAACAACCAGCTCTTCTGACAGGATGACCGCCGAGTCTAACAGCCGTGGCGGTTGCAGGGTAAAATGGACCTGCATCAGCCCCCTCCCGTTTTCCAGGGTGGACAGGATCATGTCATAAACGGCATAACCATTTGGCCCGAATTCAGCTGGATTCAAAGCGTCCAGGCTCGCACCAAAAACCGACACGTTGGTGGCATCACCCGTTTTTCCCTGCATCCAGGTGGTAAGCTCTACTCCGGCGTCAGGGTCTTCCAGTGCCCGGATAGCAAGCGCCTGCGCCTGCTCATCAGCCATCGCATTTTTCAGTGCCTGCACCGGCGGCATCAGGCTGCTAACTGCATAGCGCCCTTCTTCGTGGGCCTGCGATGCTACGCCAACATAGCGCCAATCACTGAAAGTCAGCCATATGGCGACAACGATGGTCAACAGACCAAACGCGGCCAGCAGGACGATGAAGCGTTTGCCGACATACTTCCGGGTCGACAGTTGGACGAATTCACCCAGCTTTTCCTTAAACTCCATAGATCGCAGTCCTTTACGAATGTCCGGTGTGACCAAATCCGCCGCCACCCCGGTCAGAGGCATCAAATTCTGTAACGATTTCCCAGTCAGCCAGAACAACCGGCACGAATACCAGCTGAGCGATTCGGGCGCCTGGCTCTACTGTAAACGGGGAAGTTGAACGATTCCAGCAGGAGACGAAGACCTGCCCCTGGTAATCACTGTCGATCAGCCCCACCAGGTTACCCAGCACAATTCCATGTTTATGCCCCAAACCCGAACGCGGAAGAATCACCGCAGCCATGCCCGTATCTCCCATGTGCATGGCAAAACCGGTCGGGATCAAATGCGTCTCGCCAGGCGAAACGGTCAGGGTTTCCTCGAGGCAGGCCCGTAAATCCATACCGGCGGAGCCGGCCGTCGCATAATCCGGTAACGGAAACTCAGTTCCCAGACGCGGGTCTAATATTTTTATCTGAACGGGTTTCAATGCGTTCTTTTTCCTTCATGCGAGCAGCCGCCTCTTCGATCAGCAGCCGCGCAAGCTCTTGCTTGCTTCCTTTACCCAGGTACTTCTCACCACCCGGAACCAAAATCAGTATTTCGTTGTTTTCGCTATCAAATCCCGAATCATCCTGCCCGACCCGGTTGGCAGCAATCATATCAAGCCTTTTACGTGAAAGCTTCTCAATCGCGTGCTCTTTGAGATTCTCGGTCTCTGCCGCAAAGCCGACGGTGAACGGCCCTGTGTCCAAAGCAGCCACCTCGGCGACGATATCCGGCGTGCCCACCAATTCCAGCTTCTGCGTTGGCAAGCCTTTTTTGATCTTCTGTTCCGCCTTGCGGGCAGGCGTGTAGTCTGCAACAGCGGCCACACTGATGAACACATCCGCTGTGGCCGCGAGGCGAACCACTTCATCCCGCATCTCGACAGCCCCGCGAACGTCTATCCGCTTGACACCTGAAGGGGTCTCCAGTGTTACCGGACCCGCCACCAGGCTAACGTCCGCACCCGCTGCAACGGCCGCCCGGGCAACAGCGAACCCCATTCTCCCGGATGAGCGGTTGCCGATATAGCGCACCGGATCAATGTCCTCAAAGGTAGGGCCGGCCGAAATCAAAACGCGGACACCTTCAAGACAACGGCTCGGGGCGGGAGCCAGTGCAGTGATGATTTCAACAGGCTCCAGCATACGGCCCGGGCCTGTCTCACCACAGGCCTGACTGCCGCTGGCGGGGCCGGCGAACTGCACCCCGCGTTCACGCAACAAGCTGTAATTGGCCTGTGTGGCCGCATTGATCCACATCTGGTAATTCATCGCTGGCGCCAACATCACCGGGGCTGAGGTTGCCAGGCAAATTGTGGACAGCAGGTCATTCGCAAATCCATGCGCAAGGCGGGCCATAAAATCTGCAGTGGCCGGCGCAACCAGGACCTGGTCTGCCCACCGGGCCAATTCGATGTGCCCCATTCCAGCCTCGGCGGCTTCATCCAGCAGGGTCGTATGAACTGGATTTCCTGAGACAGCCTGAAACGTCAGCGGCGTTACAAACGCCGTTGCTCCGGGGGTCATCACCACCCGGACTTCCGCGCCTGTATCGCGCAAACGCCGAACCAGGTCAGCCGACTTATAAGCTGCTATCCCACCGCTTACACCCAGCAAAATCCGTCTGCCGCTCATCGGTTCAATTCTCCACCCATTATTATTGCTGGTTAATAGCTTACATCCACTCAGGGGATTTTTCTGCAACGAAAGGGTTTTTACATCTTCACAATGGGGGTATGAACAAAGTCCTGCCACGAGAAAAACTGGCGTCTACCGGCGTTACCTCACTCGATGACGTCGAACTTCTGGCCATCCTCCTGGGTACCGGTACTGGCCGGCTGAGTGTCACGGAACTGGCCGCGAGCCTGCTGCTTACCTTCGGGGGCTTTCGCGGACTGCTGCAAGCCAATCGACGCACGCTGGAGAAGCAACAGGGACTGGGGCCGGCTAAAACTGCCAAGCTTCTGGCCGTGCTGGAGCTGTCCAGGCGACACCTGAACGAGGTCCTGGTGCGCGGCAAGCCCCTGGAAAGCCCTGACCTGACGCGGCAATATTTGAAGACCGCCCTTCGCGACCACCCCAACGAGGTGTTCGCCTGCCTTTTTCTGGACACGCGACACCGGGTGATCGCTTTTGAAGAACTGTTTCACGGCACTATCGACGGCGCCACCGTGTACCCCAGGGTGGTGGCTGAAAAAGCCTTGCAACATGGTGCTGCAGCCCTGATAGTGGCGCATAATCATCCTTCAGGTATTAGCGAACCCAGCCTGGCTGACCAGGCCATAACACGCCGCCTGAAGGACGCACTGGCCTTGCTTGATATCAGGTTACTCGACCATTTTGTCGTCGGCGAAGGGTCTCCGGTGTCCATGGCGGCCCGTGGTCTTCTCTGAAAACCTTGCATACTTCTGCTGTATGGGTTATAAAGTGCGGCTGTATTTTTCAACGCATTATTACGGGAATTTCCATGTCACGAGTTTGTCAGGTCACCGGAAAAAAGCCTATATCCGGAAATAACGTGTCGCACTCTAATATCAAGAGCAAGCGACGTTTTTTGCCTAACCTGCACCGCCACCGTTTTTGGGTGGCAAGCGAGAATCGCTGGGTGAGGCTTCGCGTCTCGACCAAGGGTATGCGCATCATCGACAAGAAAGGTATCGATGTTGTACTGTCAGACCTGCGGGCACGTGGCGAAAAGGTATAAAGGAGGATTTGAGCAATGGCCAAGAGCGCAAGAGATAAAATCCGCCTGAATTCTTCAGCAGGCACCGGTCACTTTTACACGACCGACAAGAACAAGAAGAACACGCCTGCAAAAATGGAGGTCAAGAAATACGACCCCGTTGTACGCAAGCACGTCATGTACAAGGAAGGCAAAATCAAGTAACACCGATGCTGCCTTGCATATATGCGAAAGACCCGCCTTTTTGGCGGGTTTTTTTATGCCGCAGATACCACCTCCTACCCCGGTGAAGCCCTTTCATGCCTGAACTGCCCGAAGTCGAAACCACACTGCGCGGCATCGAACCCGCCCTGGCGGGCCGTGTCATCACGGACATCGTCATCCGCAACGCCAGCCTGCGCTGGCCGGTTCCCGACGCAGTTCAGCAGGCTGTGGGTTGCCGGGTTACACGGTGCTGGCGCCGCGCCAAGTACCTGTTGATCGAAACTGAACGTAGCATCCAGTCCCTTGACGCGGGTTGCGGCGGTCTACTGATTCACCTCGGCATGTCGGGTTCATTGCGTATTTGCCAGGCCGATGATGAACCGCGCAAACACGACCACGTTGACCTGGTTCTGGACAGCGGTCAGTGCATTCGTTTCAACGATCCGCGCCGATTTGGAGTATTCACCTGGTGGGATGCACCGGTAGAAAACAACAAACTGCTGCGCCATCTTGGGCCTGAACCGCTTTCGGACGATTTTTCCGGACAGCTTCTATGGGACAAATCCCGCAGAAGGAAGGCAGCGGTCAAGAATTTCATCATGGATGGGAAAACGGTGGTCGGCGTCGGCAATATCTACGCCTCAGAAGCGCTCTACATGGCAGGAATTCATCCGGCAAGGGCTGCCGGGCGAATTTCCGCTGCCCGCTACAACGCCCTGGCAGGCGCGATCAGGGACGTATTGAGCCGGGCGATAAGGCGAGGCGGCACGACCCTTCGGGATTTCGTAGGTTCCGATGGCAACCCCGGCTATTTTGCCCAGGAGTTACTGGTCTATGAGCGCGAAGGCCTGCCCTGTTTTCAGTGCCAGGCAGCTGTGAAAAGAAAAGTGATCGGCCAGCGATCAAGCTACTATTGCCCACACTGCCAGCGATAAGCGGGCTGTAAGCCGGGAGACTTCTCCTACCCCCCTCCGTCAGATGCTTCTTCGATCTGCTGGTCTGAACGCTCCAACGCATCCAGGTACTGTTGCTCGACCTGCTCCGCCTGCTTCATGGACTGGATTTGAGGGCCGATAAAGCTCTCTTCCGCAGTGGGCACAGGTTGCTCCGGCCAAAACTTGAACACGGCCAGTGCAATGATGATCAGGATAATGAAAAAGCGCATGATTCAATCCTTCAGATCTAGTTTCTCAGGCTCCGATTCGTCCGCACCACCTTCCAGCGGATCGATGAAGCGGATGCGTTTTCCTGCAAAGAAAACGTCCTTGAATTCTTTCCTGCTAACCGACACGTAACGCTCGTTTCCGCCAATTTCTACCTGCGAACCCTCACGAAGCGCGTAGCCATCGTCGTCAACACGCACCACCATTGTGGCCTTTTTTCCGGTATGACAAATGGTCTTGAGTTCTTCCAGTTGGTCGGCCCAGGCCAGCAGATATCGGCTGCCGTCGAATAATTCACCCTGAAAATCAGTTCTCAGGCCAAAACATAAAACCGGGATGTTTAGCCGGTCTACCACTTCGCTGAGCTGAAACACCTGGCTTTTCGTCAGGAATTGCGCTTCGTCCACCAGCACACAATGGATGTTCTGACTCTCCAGCTGCCCCTGCACTTCTTCAAACAGGTCGTCTTTATTGGCGAATGCGACCGCTTCCGATTCCAGACCGATCCGTGATTTGATCACACCCATTGCAAACCGGTCATCCAGCGCCGGAGTAAACAACAAAGGCCGCATACCGCGCTCACGGTAGTTGTGGGCAGACTGCAGCAGAAGGGTGGTCTTCCCCGCATTCATCGCCGAGTAGTAGAAATACAGCTTAGCCATCCGGCGGACCGTTTCTGTCTATGAATTCATGCACCAGCGACAACGCTTCTGAACGTTGCGTCAATGCCAACAGCACCAGCAAATCTCCCGGGCGTGCGTTCTGGAGAGCGTGAGCCGTCGCTTCTCCCGGACCAGAAAAGATCTCGATTGCATCTTGTGCAATACCGCACTCGATCGCCGTAGCGCTGATCAGCTTTGGAACATCGAAGGGCTGACGGCCACGCTCATAACCCGGCAAATCTGCGACCAGCAGTCGATCCGGATTGACGCTACAGGCCGCTACGACGAGATCCGCAATGTCCTGGTCCAGGCGATCCCCGGCCTGCCCCATCAACAAAATAACCCGCTGCGCATTGACCTGCAAAATGGCATCAGCAAGGGCCTTCATGCCGTGCTCGTTGTGGGCAAAATCAACCAATATTTGGATAACGCCGCCTTCCACGGCATGCTCAAACCAATTGCCGCGGCCGGGGTTATCGTGCTCGTCGCCACGAAAAAGCGCGAGACCATTCCTAATTGCGTCGTCGCTAATTCCCAGGCTCACCGCAATAGACATTGCGGCCAGCGCATTGCCGATGTTGTAGCGCACGATGCCGTTCATTGCTGCCGGTATATCCGCCACCTGAACGACTTTGCGCCTGGTGGCGTCCTGTGCAGCGACCAGCCAGCCCGAGTCCAGGTAACACGCCGTCCCGCCATCGGCCAGCGAGTTCAACATGGATGGATTCTCCGGATCCAGGCTAAACCAGTGGACACGGTTTTCCAGCGTCCCCGCATAGGCCACAACGCCTTCGTCATCGGCATTCAAAACCAGCGGGGAATCGCCGGACAGGGCTCGACTGACAATGAACTTCGCGGGTATCAGCTCAGCCACGGTGTTGATGCCGTAGTCACCCAGGTGATCGGCCGCTACGTTAGTCACAACGGCCACGTCGGCTCGTTCCAGCCCCAGTCCGCGGCGCAACAAACCGCCCCTGGCAACCTCCAGCACAGCCATCTCCACGTCAGTTTGACGCATCAGCATCCGCGCGCCACCGGTTCCCGAATAATCACCAATATCGATGACACGGTCAGCCACGCGAATAAAATCCGTTGATGTCAGCCCAGCGCGGAGTCCAGCTGCCGTCATGATAGCGGCGGTCATACGGACCGTGGTGGATTTGCCGTTAGTACCGGTAACCATGGCCACCGGGATCGATTCTATTTCAGACCAGACAACCTGTTGCGGCGAGGGCAGATCATCCGGCGCCCAGACCTGTGTAGTCCTGCCAAATCCCACGGACACTTCATCGTCATCCCAAAGAAAGGGAACGCCTTTCTCATGAGCCTTTTCCTGCAATGCCAGCAAGGCGGGGTTCCGTTCCTCATCGAATAACCGGGTCAATCTCGGCAGCTCTTCATCCGCATCAGGGTTTTCCGTTCCCACGCACTTTGCCAACGCACAAGCCCAGGCCAGTTCGTTCAGCTCGCACATGGAATACAAGACATCGATCGGCGCAGAAATGAGCAAGCTGGCACCGCCTTCGAAGACCCGGTAACAGGTTTTCTCATCGGCGTACCCGACTTTGCCCAGCCACTCTTCCGCCGCACATCGCCAGACATTTATCGCCGGTCCCGGCGGGCCATCAATCATTACGTCAATGATGGCGCTGGGGCGGTCCCAGTATAAATTGGCACCGGTCAGGCGCCTGCTGTCTGTCAGCTTCATTTCTTTCCAGTAGTGATCAATCTGATTCCTCTTCGACCCGCGCTATCCGGACACCACGCTCATCCCTTATCAGCTCTGAACCCGGATCCAGCGTGAAGGCATCGGGATCTTCCTCGACAAAGCTCTGTACGGGCTTTTCTGCCACCGTGTCGGCATCTGAATCTTCGTCCACCTGGTGCCCGGCGACCTGGCTCCAGCAACGCTCGATGTTGTCGCCAAAAATCACGACCAGGTCACCATCGCGGCCCATTTCAAGCGCGGCCGCGAGGGCATCGACTTCGTCAGGAATGACTTTGACGTTTTTCGGACTGACACCGGCCTCATGTAACTGCGCACGCAGCATTTCGGGCACTTCGTCCACCCCTCGCCCACGCCGGTTATCGTCCGCTTTGCAAATGTAGTAGTCAAAATGGCCGGCAGCGTTATCGGCAATAGCCTGAATGTCTTCGTCACGCCGGTCGCCTGGTGCCGCCAATACACAAATGCGCTTACCGCCCACTTCCAGCCGGCTAACCAACTGGCTGATACTGGCGATAGCGGCCGCGTTGTGGCCATAATCCAGGATCACACGGAACGGATGTTCATCGAACACGTTCATGCGGCCCGGCGCCTGGAAGATAGATGCGTTGAAGGTCTGCAGGCCATGACGGATGTGCTCAAGGGTTTTACCCATACTGAACGCCAGCGCGGCCGCAAACATCGCGTTCTGGACGTTGTGCGTAGCCTTGCCTTCCATCGTGGCTGGAATCAGGTGCGTCCACAACACCTGGAAATGCGTGCCATTGTCATAAAGGGTGATCATATCCCCGCCAATACCCTGCTCAAGCACCACCGCTCTGCCGCCGGCACGGATATGTTCCTTGACCAGCAAATGCGCCGGGTTCATCGTCACGTAGCAGACGTGTTCAGCCTCCGTGTAATCAGCCATATGCAGACACAATTCGTCGTCGGCATTAAGAACGGCCGTATCTCTGGCAATCTCAATCGGGATCCGCTTGAGCTCCGCCAGCTGTTCCAGCGTATCAATACCTTTCAGACCAAGATGGTCTGACGAAATGTTCAGGCAGGCTGAAACATCGCAGCGGCGGTAACCCAGACCAGAGCGCAACAGCCCTCCCCGGGCAGTTTCCATCACAGCCACGTCGATGGTCGGGTCACGCAAGACGATATGGGCTGATGCCGGGCCCGTCATATCTCCTTTCACTGACAGCCGCCCATCAATGTACACGCCATCGGTCGACGTCATGCCGACCGTATGGCCTGCGCTTTTGAGAATATGTCCCAGCATTCTTGAGGTAGTAGTTTTACCGTTGGTTCCAGTGATACTTGCGACCGGAACGCGCCGTGGGCTGCCCGGCGGGAACAGCATGTCCATGACACTGCCTGACACGTCGCGTGGTTCGCCTTCCGAAGGTGCCACATGCATCCTGAAACCGGGTGCCGCATTCACCTCGACTATGGCGCCCCCTATCTCCTTGTAAGACTGTGTGATGTCCGCTGTCAGAAAATCGACGCCCCCTACATCCAACCCAACCGCCTGAACCGCGCGTACCGCCATTTCCCGGTTGTCCGGGTGGACCACGTCCGTCACGTCTATCGCCGTTCCACCGGTCGACAGGTTGGCTGTAGAGCGCAGGTAGAACAGCTCTCCTTTCGGCAAAACGGAGTCTTTGTCGAACCCGCCTTTTTCCATCAGCCGCTCCGCCTGGTGATCCAGCTCCAGTCGTGTCAGCACCTTCTCATGTCCAATGCCACGCCGCGGGTCTTCGTTGACAATATCGACAAGTTCTTCAACCGTATGCTGTCCATCGCCCACCACGTGCCCCGGAACGCGCTTGGCGACCGCCACCAGTTCGTTATTCACAACCAGCATCCGGTGGTCCATGCCCTCGATGAAGCTCTCTACGAGCACGCTTCTGCCGCGTGCATGTTCACGGGCAGCACCATAGGCTTTACGGACCTGGTCTTCATCCACCAGGTTGATGGAAACGCCCCGGCCATGGTTCGCGTCCAATGGCTTCAACACCACCGGGTATCCTATCCGAGGAGCAGCCCTCGCCGCCTCCCGCTCTGAATACACCAATCGCTGCTGCGGGACCGGCAAGCCCAGATCGCGTAACAGGTTGTGCGTGTCTTCCTTATCACATGAAATTTCAACGGCAATATGGGGGGTCTTGCTGGTGATGGTGGCCTGGATACGCTGCTGATACCGGCCGTGGCCAAATTGCACCAGCGAGTACTTGTTCAGCCGCAGGTAAGGTATTTCGCGCTCTTCGGCCGCCTTGACCAGGGAAGCCGTACTGGGGCCCAACTCTTTGCGCTGGGCAAAGCGGATAAAATCATCACGTTCTTCTTCGAAATCGAAATCCGACTCCAGCTCACTGGATAATTCTTCTTTCAGTTGGGCCGGCAGCAGGTTCAGCAGTAATTGCCGCGCAATCCTGGCTGCTTCCAGCCCGACGTCGCGCTGCTTGTATTCAAACACCATGTTGTATTGGCCGAGCGGTCCAATGCCCCGGGTTTTCCCGAATGAGACTTCGGAACCCGCCATGTTCTGCAATTCAATCGCCGTGTGCTCCCAGATATGAGCCATCCAGGTGCCTTCATCTTCTCTCAAGCGCCGCAGAAAACCGCCAGGCTCACCATAGGAACAACCATGGTTGGCCAGGCCGGGCAGTGCCTCGACCAGGCCATCTATGAATTCAGGCCCCAGTTTTACAGAGGGCCAGTCTTCCAGCACACCGATATCGACCTGGTGGCGGATGACAGGAAAGTGGGCATAAAGGCTGGGGCCGACGTAGACATTGGTAGCCAGGATTTTCATAAGACGAGGACCTGTAATAGAAAGCGGTCAAAGCATATTAACGCCCGACCGCGGTTCCCGCCAAAATTATTTGATCAATCCAGGGTTGCTTCGCGCGTTTCGATGTTGAAGTGAGCGCCTGCAGCCAGCACATGAAGCTTCAGACCGATCAGTGTGACAGCCTCCGCCCTGCGCACATAACTCATGGATGAATGCCTGAGGTCAGAGGGATCAACTACCGTTATTGTTCCACGGCCAACCACTTCCATGCGGCCATCGGGGGCTATGAAGCCGGCCGTATTTTCGTCAATCCCCAGGCCGCAGGCAAACGGATTGAACGACAGGGCCGCCAGTAGCCGGCCCATGCGCTGACGCTGGTTGAAGTGCTGGTCGATGATCACCCGGTTGGTCAGTCCCAGGCCCGGCGCCAGCTCGACGCCGCTTTCACGGGGTGAAGAGCCGCTGCGGCCACCGGCGATCATGTGCTCCGATACAATCGCCGCACCTGCCGATGTGCCTGCTACGTGAACGCCCCTGGCATTCAGACGGCGGATACGACGGGCTACCGGCGTTCCGCCCAGTATGGTCGATAAGCGCAGCTGGTTACCGCCGGTGATGAAAATTCCGGTGGCTCCGTTCAGTACCCTGAGGGTCTCCTCGCTGAAACACTCATCGCGCGTTTCGATCGGTACGCACATGGATTCCGCGCCCAGATCCGTGAACAGGTCCTGGTACAGCGGGCCGGTTTCGTTCAGCAACGAGGCCGTGGGGATCACCATGATTCTGGCCTCTTTACCCCCGCACAGCTCCACGAAGCGGCTCAGAATCTCGGGCCTCTTTCCTTTTTTTCCCTCGGCGCCGCCGATAGGGATGATGTAACCCCTGCTTACTTCTTCTTCGGGTATTGCGGGCATCTCACTCATCCATCAATTAAAAATCAAAGAAGATCACACTCAATCTTCAAATGTGCCTTTCACACAAGGCGAACCATCCTGGATCATCCATCGGCCGCCTGCCATGACATGCCTCACGCCCCGGTTGCTATCCAGGCTCACCAGATCTGCATCGAAGCCTTCGGCAATTCGTCCTTTACCCGACAGCCGAAGCAAGCGGGCGACGTTGCTGGTCACCGCGGGTAAAACCTCCGCAAGTCCGTGACCCCGGCCCAGCAACTCACGCAATGTTTCAGGCAGCCCGGCGGAGGTTGCAAATTCCATACTCACCATTTCACCGTTTTCGTCGAAATGCGGCAGACAACCGCCCCCGTCCGAGCTGATAGTTATGTTTTCGGCCGGGCAACCCTTGTTGTGGAAGAGCTCCCAGGCATCTGCCGCCGACCAGGCATTTTCATTTTCTTCCACCGGAAAAGCCGTCACGTCAATCACGGCATTTCTATGGCTTAGTTCACAGGCTTCTTCGAACAGCTCCTTGCGCCGATTGACGTGCGTGGGGTGAAACACCCTGGCAGGAAGCTCTGTTTCATCCAGTAAACGATTGACCAGGGCCAGTCCCCGCTCCCCGTCTCCCAGGTGCAGGTGCATCACGCCCGCCTTCTTGCTCAGCAAGCCGGCCACGTGCACTTCGGATGCCAGCCTCGCCAACTCGTCGAAAGTCGGCTGGCTCGAACGGTGATCACTGATTGCCAACTCACCCAGGCCGATCACGCAGTCGATATTCACGATATCGCTGCGGACCGTGCCGGTCAGTGTCGCCGGAGGCACATGATAGCCTCCGGTCCAGCACCAGGCAGACAGGCCTTCCTCCCTCAGCGCCCGGGTGCGTGCAAGCAAGCTCGCAGTTGACCGTGTTTCGTCGTCTGTTCCCAGCAACCCCACCACGGAAGTCACGCCATAACGCGTGAAGCGGGTGAGCGGAACCGGCGGCGCCTGGGTAGAAAAGCCATCCTCACCCCCACCGCCGGTGACGTGGACATGGCAATCGATCAGTCCGGGAGTCAGAGCAGCACCCTTCAGATCGAAGGTGTCTGTAACGCAGGAAATATCAAAATCAGGCTCACCATTCCCGACCCGCAAAATCTTGCCGCCACCCAGCAACAGGTAGCCAACGCCCAGAGCTTGCGGAGCATAAATGTCGGCATTTGTGATCAGAGTCAGCATTTGCGCTCCTTTTTCGGCCGGTACGGCGTGACGGGGCGCGTTAGTTTAAAGGTATAATACTCCGCTTACCAAACGTTATTGGAGTCAACATGAGTCTGCAGGCCGTGCCGGTTGGCAAAGACGTACCGAACAACGTCAACGTGATTATCGAGATCCCCATGCACAGCCCCGCGGTGAAGTATGAGGTCGACAAGGAATCAGGTGCATTATTCCTCGACCGCATGTTGAAAACGGCCATGCACTACCCCTGTAATTATGGCTATATACCGCATACCCTGTGTGGTGATGGCGACCCTACAGATGTCATGGTTGTGATGCCGGTTCCGATCAATTACGGTGCGGTTGTGACCTGCCGGCCGGTTGGACTGTTGCGGATGGAAGACGAGTCCGGTGAAGATGCGAAAATTCTCGCGGTTCCGACCGAGGATGTGACAGGCCTCTATAGGGCTGTGTTAGACCTTGAAGACGTAGAAGAACTGCTACGACTTCAGATTTCCCATTTCTTCGACCACTACAAAGACCTTGAATCCAACAAGTGGGTAAAAATCCATGGCTGGGAAGGCGTTGAAGCGGCACGCCAGGAAATCCTGGACTCAGTCGAGCGATACAATTCACTGCCACAAAAACCTGAAAACTGGTAAGTCCCTGGCTAGGTTGTTTCACCCCAGAACTGGTGTTCGGCGTGCCAGATACGCCATTGTGGTGCATCTTTTGCCAGGTGTTTGTCCAGGAACGCCGCGTAGTTACTGAGAAATTCCTCCGCATTGCCTGAACGGAACGGCCCTGCGAGTTCCAGTTTCTTCCTGGCTGATCCATCGGCGCACAGGTTCATCGCATAGAGCACATATTCCTTATCCTTTGCCGTCAGGATAGCCGGAAATCCGGCGTTGAGCCGCGCCGGCGAACCCAACACCTGCTTGCCAATCGCCGGACGGCCATGCATGGGTGGGGCGTCCATCAGAACACAAATACTTCCCGGCACATCCAGCATGTCCTGCAGGATCTTACTTGCACCGCCCACCGCAACTGCCCGATCAGCCAGAGTCCTGGTTAGATAGAGTGCGGCCAGACGACTAAACAGGTAGTAAAACGGACGGGAACTCAGCAACTGCCTTTCCGGCGGACGATACGGGAAAGCCGGCTGCATGCCGGAAACAGCAAGCAGTTTCAATATCGAAATGGCCGGGCCCCAGTGCATACCCACCATGACCCTGTTCCTGGCAATTTCAAAGTCAGCCGGGATTTCGATTTCCGACAAGGCCGATCGCGTGCGGCCAAAAAGCATCAGGTACAGGTCGCGGGCATCCAGCATTTCCACTTGTTTCCAGCGCCGTTTAAACCGCTCTTCATCGTCAATGACTACGTGTTTACGTGCCCCTTCAAGTGCCGCCTCAGCCGGCGCCGCCAGCAGCCAGTGCCAGTTGGAGACGCGGCGCAAAACACGTCTCGAGAATGAGGCAGTTACAAGTAAGGAAAAAGCAGGCACCAGCACGTAGGCCAGCAGGTCGGTAAGCTGTCGGGAGATTCCACCTCGGCGCTTCATAACGTCGGGCCCAGGCTTGAGTCCAGACGGTCGCGCCGAATTCCGGACAGGCGTACCCAGCCGTCCATGCTGGTGATCGAGATGCCATCCAGGCCGGACAGGTAAGCGCACCTGACCTCTTCTGCCTGCTCTTCGAGGATTCCGGACAGGACCATCGAGCCTCCCGGATGCAGCGAATCGAGCAGCAGAGGAGCCAGCATTAACAACGGACGAGCCAGGATGTTGGCCAGCAGGACGTCTGCCTGAGAAACGACATAATGTTCCGGCGCCAGGCATTCGACCACAGCAGAGACTTCATTACGCGCGGCATTATCCTGTGTTGCTTCCAGCGCCTGCGGGTCATTGTCCACGCAGATCACACGGGTGGCTCCCTTCAGGGCTGCAGCGATCCCCAGGATGCCGGAGCCGCACCCGTAGTCAACAACGGTTTTGCCGCTCACATCCTGACTATCCAGCCACTCCAGGCATAACGCAGTCGTGGGATGGGTACCGGTCCCGAACGCCAGGCCGGGGTCGAGACGAATTTCTGTGTGGTCCGGATCAAACGGGATCTGCATTCCACTCGGAACAATCCAAAGTCGTTCGCCGAATTTCATCGGTTCAAAACGATCCATCCAGGCCCGCTCCCAGTCCTGGTCACCGACTTCACGCCAGCGAATGTTTTCAGGGCGATCTGCACCGAGCACCGATTGCAGGGAGACCAGGATCGGCTCGCGCTCAATGGCGGCCTCGAACAGGCCACGGACATGAACGGTGGGCCACAGAGGTGTCGTCCCGGGATCGGGTTCCAGCACCGGGTTATCTTCATCATCCTGCAGGGTGATCGCCAGCGCGCCCAACCGCTCCAGTGCCTGCTCGACAAGCTCTGTGTTTTCCCGGGAAACGCTGACACTGATCTCAGTCCAGCTCATCAGGCGGGCCTTCAGCCGTTACGCTCTTCGATGCGCTTTTCCAGGTAGTGGATGTTGAAACCGCCCTTCAAAAAGCCGCGATCCCACAAGAACCACTTGTGCAAAGGCACGTTGGTCTTGATGCCGTTGAGAACCATTTCATCGAGTGCGACCCGCATACGCGCGATCGCCATTTCCCGGTCTTCACCGTGGGCGATGATCTTGCCGATCAAGGAGTCATAGTTGGGCGGCACGCGGTAGCCGTCATAAATATGTGATTCCGTGCGGATACCCGGCCCTCCGGGGGCGTGAAACCCTTCTACCAGCCCTGGTGAGGGCATGAAGGTAACCGGGTCCTCGGCATTGATTCGACACTCAATGGCATGACCGCGGATATTGATGTCCTCCTGCCGGTGAGAGAGCCGGTCGCCGGCAGCCACCAGGATCTGCTCCCGCACCAGGTCGACACCGGTGATACGCTCGGATACCGGGTGCTCGACCTGTATCCGGGTATTCATTTCGATGAAATAAAACCGGCCTTCGTCGTACAGGAACTCAAAAGTGCCGGCACCCCGGTAGCCGATGCGCTTGCATGCCTCGACACAAGCCGTACCAATCTCCTCACGCTGTTGCGGGGTGATTCCCGGCGCCGGAGCTTCCTCAATGACTTTCTGATGGCGACGCTGGCTGGAGCAATCCCGTTCGCCCAGGTGAATGGCGTTACCGTGCTCATCCGCAAGCACCTGTACTTCAATATGTCGCGGGTTTTCGAGGTACTTCTCCAGGTATACGGTAGGATCACCGAAAGCACTACCAGCCTCCTGCTTCGTCAACTGAAGTGCGTTGTGTAAATGGGCCTCGGTGTTGACTACCCTCATACCGCGGCCACCACCGCCTGCGGCAGCTTTGATAATGACCGGGTAACCCACTTCCCGTGCAATTTTGATGCATTCCTGCGGGTCGTCCGTCAACGGACCGTCTGAGCCCGGAACGCACGGCACTCCGGCTTCTTTCATTGCCTTGATGGCGGAAACCTTGTCGCCCATCAGGCGGATGGTTTCGGGCCTCGGGCCGATAAAAATAAAGCCACTTTCCTCGACCCGCTCCGCGAAATCTGCGTTTTCAGCCAGGAAGCCATAACCGGGGTGGATTGCAACCGCATCGGTGACTTCCGTAGCAGCAATGATGGCGGGCACATTGAGATAACTTTCGCTGGCGGGAGCCGGACCGATACAGACCGACTCATCCGCCATCGCAACGTGCTTCAGGTTGCGGTCCACGGTCGAGTGCAAGGCCACGGTTTTGATGCCCATCGCATGGCAGGCCCGCAAAATCCGTAGTGCGATTTCACCGCGGTTGGCAATTACGA
The DNA here is from genome assembly GCA_964443145.1 of uncultured Wenzhouxiangellaceae bacterium. GTDB lineage: Bacteria > Pseudomonadota > Gammaproteobacteria > Xanthomonadales > SZUA-36 > JAHEFT01. The sequence continues at coordinate 38,672 of CAYUBS010000001.1, forward strand.
TTTTTTCCAGAACAGCCATGTCAGGATACTTATCGGATGACGAACAGCGGTTGATCGAATTCAACCGGTTGCCCGTTCTCAGCCAGCACGGCCACAACCGTGCCCGAAGTTTCTGCTTCGATCTGGTTGAACATTTTCATTGCCTCGATGATACACATGATTTCGCCCTCGGAAACCTGCTGCCCCAGCGATACGAAAGGTCCGTCTTCAGGGCTGGAGGCCGAATAGAACGTGCCCACCATGGGTGCGCGCACCAGCTCCCCTTCCGGCACTGCAGGCTCTTCTTCCGCTGCAGGTGCGGCCGGAGCCGCGCTGGCTGGAGCAGCACCGGGTGCGGCGGGAGCCGGCCAGGCGGCCTGTACCTGGGGGCCGATCGCTTGATGCATCATGGGTGCAGCCATACCGCCTCTGCTCAGGCGAACCGATTCCTCACCCTCGACGATCTCAAGTTCAGTGAGGCTGGAATCTTCCAGCAGCTCGATTAGTTTCTTAATCTTTCTGATATCCACTCGATATACTCCAGCCGTGGCCTGGGCCCGGCGTCTATTAATTATGGGTCTTGAAAGTTAATAATCGCCTGCAAGGCCAGCATGTAACTTTCACCATGGAAACCGCTGATCACGCCCATGGCGATATCTGAGAAATATGAAACCTGGCGGAATGGCTCACGGGCCGCAATGGCCGACAGATGCACCTCGACAAATGGAATCCGGACGGCCAGCAGCGCGTCCCTCAGCGCCACGCTGGTGTGTGTATAGGCCGCGGGATTGAAAATTATGTAATCGATGCCGTCATTGGCCGCCTTTTGAACAGCGTCGACCAATATGCCTTCGCTGTTTTCCTGAATATGCGTTAATTCATGGCCACAGGCACCTGCAAAGCGGGCGACCTCTTCCATGATTTCTTCAAGCGTGCGATGCCCGTACTGTCCGGGTTCTCTGCTGCCAAGCAGGTTCAGGTTGGGGCCGTTGAGGACCAGAATACTAGCCATGGGAATAGACCTCGTTCAGGGAATGAAATATTGAAGCATTATCGACAATTTGTCCACAAATGAGAACAAATAGCAGCAAGTTAATCGAAGTTACTCAACTGTTGCATCAATGCCTCGTGGCTGACTGCGCCCAGGTGACTCCACCGTATGATGCCGGCTGCGTCCACTATAACGCTGAAGGGCAGCATACCGGTCGCATTGCCGTAACGGCGCCCGGTCAGCACGACGTCGGTCTTCCCTACCAGTACCGGGTAATCAATACCCAGGTCCGCAACAAACTTGCTGGCCCGATCCGGGTCGTCCAGCGCGATGCCGACCACCCTCAGGCCAATGCCGGCATAATCCTGCTGCAGCTGCGACAACATCGGCATCTCTTCCACACAGGGTTTACACCAGGTCGCCCAGAAATTGAGCAGCCAGACCTGACCGTCGAAATCACTGGCGCTGACCTCTGTGCCAGCGGTATCGGTCAACAAAAAGTCCGGGCGGCGCTGGCCCAAAAGGTCATCAATGCGTGGTGCCGCCGAACTCTCAGCCCCCAGGCCGGTGCCGGACTGAACGGGCTGAGCCGGACTCATGGCCCGGGCCAGAAAGTAGCCTGCACCGGCGGCAACCAACGCCACCACCAGAATGAGCAGGGTGTTTCTGATCATTGTGCGGCCAGCACCTTGTTCAGGTGAGCCGAAAACTCTTCAGAATTAAAATACCCCACCAGTCTGTAAGCTGACATTTCTGCGCCCTTCCGGTCAAAAAAGAGGATGGCCGGCGGGCCAATAATGCCAAAGGACTTCATCAATTCCTGATCAATGTCGTCATTGGCCGTGACGTCGGCCTGCAGCAACTGAAACGGAGCCAACGCCGCCCGCACGGACTCCTCGGGAAAGGTATTGCGCTCCATCCGTATGCATTCCACGCACCAGTCGGCGTAGAAATCCAGCATGGTTGCCTTGCCATTTGGGCCGGCGGAATCAGTTGCCTGCTCCAGATCCTTCACCGACTTGATCCGCTGGAACGTCACGTGTTGATCAGCAGGCGACTCGCCACCGGTCGACCGGAGCGCTTCCAACGGCCGCAGCCAGTAGTCCCCGCCTGCAGCTGCCCCGACGATTTCAGTGGCCCCGAGCACCAGCAGCACAAGCCCCATGGATTTCCAGAGCCGCTTCCAGCCTGACACCGACGAGTCGAGACGGTCCAGCGCACCCATATAGGTACCGCAGGAGATCGCAAGCACGCCCCACAGCAACATGATGACCGACCCTGGCAGAATCCGCTCCAGCATCCAGATGGCCAGAGCAAGCAACCCAACCCCAAAAACAGCTTTGATCGCATCCATCCAGGCACCCGCTTTGGGCACCAGCTTTCCTGCCGAAACACCGAACACGATCAGCGGTGCCCCCATGCCCATGGCCATAGAGAACAGGGCCGCGCCGCCTAGAACGGCATCACCTGTGGAACCAATGACAATCAGTGCGGCCATCAATGGTGGAGCAACGCAGGGACCCACGATTAACGCCGACAGGAACCCCATCACTGCAACGCCCCATAACTGGCCACCCTTTTGCTGGTTACTGGCTTCCGCGATGCGGGTTTGTAACCGGCCCGGCAATTGCAATTCGTAAAAGCCGAACATGGAGAGCGCCAGCAGGATGAAAATCAATACAAAGCCACTAATGATCCAGGGGTTCTGGAACATGGCTTGCAGATTCTCACCGAATAGCCCCGCAAGGACGCCTGCAACGGTATAAGTCACCGCCATCGCCAGAACATAAACCAGTGACAACCACAGGGCCCGCAGCGTTGTCAGGCGCTCGCCCTGCCCGACGATGATGCCGGAGAGGATAGGCACCATGGGAAAAACACAGGGGGTGAAAGCGAGCAAGAGTCCGGCAACGAAGAACCAGCCGATGGCTTCCCACGGGTTACTGGTCAGGAGGCGCGCCAGTTTATCCTGTTCAGATACCGGCGCATCCGATACAAGCTCTGCCCCTGATGTGCCCGGTTTCGGGGTCAGCGGACCACCGATTGCCGACTCGGCTGCCGGCATCTGGAACACCGCCGTACGGGACATGGGCGGATAGCAGATATCTCCATCCCTGCAGCCCTGGAAATTCGCCTCGAGCTCGATATCCATGACATCGCCGGCAGGCCGGTTGAAGCGGACAGGGACTTCGACCTGGTCGTAGTAAACAGGAACCGGCCCGAATTCCGGGTCATCCTTGATCACACCCTCGGGAAGTTCAACGTCACGGATCACGAATCCCGCATCACCGACCAGGCGGAACTCGAACTTGTCCTTATACAGGTAGTAACCTGGCTGCGCGGTGAAGCGCACGAGTGCGGTGTCAGCACTGTAGCCAATAGATTCGTAGACAAATGCTTCTTCCGGCTGAAGCGCAGGTGGCTCTTGCTGGCCCAATCCGGACAAGGGGTTTGCCGACAGTGCGGCCAGTGGATTGCCCAGTCCTGAGTCACGCGGCAGGCTCAATTCCAGCAACTGCTCGGTCGGCGGGTAACACAACTCGTTTTCCAGGCAGCCCTGGGACCGGACCTTCAACTGTATCGCGTCCAGGCCGGCCGGCACGGACTCCAGCGGCAGTAGCACTGTCAATTCATCGTGATACTTCTCAACGTCTTCACCGAGTAATTCGTCAAAACTTATTTCGCCCCGGGGCACTTCGGGCTCGCCGAGCACCACGCCCTCGGTGGCGGAAGTAAACCGCAAGAACTTGTTGTTATAGAGGTAGTAGCCTTGCGCGATTTCCCAGCGTATCTCGATCTGGTTCCGGGCCGGTGCGGAGCCACTTAGTACGAAGACGTCTTCAAAGCTGCGTACCTGGTCAAACTCAATGGCCAATGCCAGTGGCGATATCAACAAGCCAACGAGGGTGGCCATCCAGAGGTTTGCTATTCTTTTCATGGGTTCGTTTCGTTTTACAGCCTGCAGGGCCGGCGCTACATAGACCAGCCATTGGAGAAGATGTTCAGTCTGCGGATTTTACCGGAAAGGACGTGCGAAACGGCGGAAAATTAGTTCATGCTCCAGATCATGGCAACCAGTACCCCGCAGTAGTAACTTGGAGAGTGGGTTATTGGCAGCGCCGTTCGGCAGGAGATGAAGCCCATGCAAAGTCCCTCGAAGGAACAGCAACTGGTCGAACTGGACATAAACCAACCTGTCTGGGACCGTTTCTTCTGGGTCGCGCCCCTGGTTCTTATCGGAACCCGGGAGGCAGACGGCGGCCATGACCTTGCCCCCAAGCACATGGCCATGCCAATGGGCTGGGAAAACTATTTCGGCTTCGTTTGCACGCCGCGTCACCGCACCTATTCGAACATTCTCCGCGAAGGCGTTTTCACCGTTTCCTATCCACGCCCGGACCAGCTGGTGCTGACCAGCCTGGCCGCATCACCCCGTTTCAAAGAGGGCGACAAGCCGGCTATTGCTGCGTTACCCGTGTTCCCGGCCACGAAAGTCGATGGCGTACTGGTGACCGGCGGATATCTTTACTTCGAATGCGAACTTGACCGGATGGTCGACGGTTTCGGCGTTAACAGCCTGATCGTCGGTCGCATCATTGCCGCTCGCGTGGCTGAAGACTCTGAGCGCATGGATGAGCGGGATGACCTTGGCCTGATTCACGAAGCACCGCTAATGGCCTATCTGCACCCCGGGCGCTTCGCCACAATCCGGGATAGTTTGTCATTTCCGTTTCCATCAGGCATGAAAAAATGACCAGCCCTGGCGCCAACACCGTGCCGGCTGCCGGGGATGTGCTCAGCCACCTGCAGAGTAAGCGCGGAGACATGATTGAGCTGTTACGTGATATGACAGAAGCTGAATCTCCTTCGGATGATCCCGCTTCACAGATCGAGATCAGAGAAATAATCGCGGCCGGGTTCGAGCAACTGGATTACACCGTCAGGCGCATTCCAGGACACAGCAGCGGTGGAATGTTGCACGCACGCCCGTCAACGCGCCGCCCCGGCCGGGACGCCCAGTTGCTGCTGGGTCACTACGATACCGTCTGGCCTTTGGGCACACTGCAGGATATGCCGTTCGAGCATGATGGCGATGTGGTCCGGGGTCCGGGCGTCTACGACATGAAGGGGGGGGTTGCCCAGGCATTGATGGCGCTGGAGGCTCTGCAGCATTTCCGGGTGACACCTGCAGTCACTCCACACGTATTTCTGAATTCAGACGAGGAAATCGGGAGTCGGGAAAGCCGTCGCTATATTGAAACACTGGCCCCCTTGATGAACCGTGTTTTCGTCCTCGAACCCTCGCTCGGAACTGCCGGGCGCCTGAAGACGGCCCGCAAGGGAATCGGCCGTTTCACTGTGACGGTCACCGGCGAGGCCGCCCACGCGGGTCTCGATCCAGGAGCCGGTGCCAGCGCCATTCTTGAGCTGTCCCATGTGATCCAGACCCTGTTTGCGCTGAACGACTTTGACAAAGGCATCACTGTGAACGTTGGCACCATCGACGGCGGACTGAGGCCCAACGTGGTGGCGCCGGAAAGTCAGGCTGTGGTTGATGTTCGTGTGGCGACAAAGTCGGACGGAGTGTGTGTGGAGCGCGCCATCCTCGGGCTTGAACCCGCTATCGAAGGCACCTCGCTGAACATTGAAGGTCGTTTTGGCCGCCCCGCGATGGAGCGCACACCAGCCAATCGCCAACTTTGGCGACTGGCATGCCGACTGGGGGGTGAGTTGGGGCTGGAACTGGAAGAGGCCCTCGCCGGAGGCGGTTCGGATGGAAATTTCACCAGCCTCTATACGGCAACACTGGACGGTCTGGGGGCCGTGGGTGACGGCGCGCACGCCCGACACGAACACCTATGCCTGGACCGCACGATTGAGCACGCTGCGTTACTTACCCTCCTGTTGATGGCTCCTGCGCTGGAGCCGGTTGGCGAACCCGCATGAAATCACACTACTTTTTCTCCTCCGTCACCCGCTGTTCCAACCTTTCGACGGTTCCATTCAAAACCGTCAAGCTAGACCGGTCAGCATGGGCGACGGGGGACTTCGTGATCGGACGCGCGACCGGTAAACGTAACCGGCTATGGGAGTGCGAGACCAAAACCGGCCGAATGGCAGACCTGGTCCGGGGCGACCTGCTTGTCGGTGCGCTGGGCGAGCGCGCCGCAACTCTGGAAGGCGTTGGCGACTGGCGCAAAACCACCGCAAACCGGGAGCTTGACGCACTGACCAGTGCCGGGTTGCTGGGGCGCGCCACATCGATTTCGCCCATGCTGCCTGACCTGATGCGGCTTGAGTACCTGGGGCATGCCACGCGCAGGGGGAAAAAACTTGGAATGAAGGATTTCGTGGTCCCGGCGCAGCCGCGCAGGCTCGATATTCCGGTGATCCTGCTGATCGGAACTTCGATGTCAGCAGGCAAGACCAGCGCTGGCCAGGTCATTATCCGGGCCCTGAGTTACCTGGGCCTGGATGTAGTCGGCGCCAAGCTCACCGGTGCAGCCCGCTACCGGGATATCCTGAAATTTCGAGACGCCGGGGCGCGCGAGGTCTTCGATTTTGTCGACGCTGGCCTGCCCTCCACCGTTTGCCCGGAGCCGGTATTCAAACAGGCCCTTGAGTTGATGCTCTCCAGGATTGCCGCCACTGATGCCCAGGTGCTGGTTGCCGAAGCCGGCGCATCACCGCTGGAGCCCTACAATGGCGGGGCCGTGGTCGAATACCTGCGTGACCTCACGAAATTTACCGTGCTGTGTGCATCGGATCCCTACTCGGTCCTGGGCGTGCAAACGGCGTATGGCGACCGCATGCAAGCCGACCTGGTGACGGGACCCGCCGCAAATACCACCGCAGCGGTGAAGCTGGTCAAGGAACTTTCCGGGCACAAGGCGCTGAATCTGGTGGACCGAAATAACTATCCTGAACTGGCGTCGTTGCTGACCGAGGCATTGCAATTACGACCGCCCGCTAAAAAACGCGCATAAACAGGGCACTTGAAAATTTTCAGCCCCCATTCCCCACTGACTGGCAAACCTTGTTAATCGGTTGATTTAGGACATTTTTGTTACCCATGCTTATCAAGCCACCAGTGGTTTGTGGTAAAGTTCGCGCGATTTAAGAAAAATGCAAATTTTGGGAGTGCAAAATAAATGTTCGGAATAACAATTTATGTCACCACAGCCCTGTCTCTTATGGGCTTGGCAATCGCTTACTTTTACATGAAGAAGGTAATCAATGTGCCGCTGGATATGGACCTGGATGAAAAGGATTCCAAGCGCCTGAAATTCATCCACGGGGCGATTGCCGATGGCGCCATGGCGTTCCTGCGCCAGGAGTACAAGTTTCTTACCATCTTCATGGTCTGTTTTGCTGCGATCATCATCGTTTTGATCGACGATTCACATACGCCTGATATCCGGGAAGGTATCTACACCGCCATTGCCTTCCTGTTTGGCGGAGCCATCTCCATTGCCTCCGGCTACATTGGCATGAAGGTCGCGACCCAGGGCAACGCACGGACAACAGTTTCAGCCAAGAAAGACATCTCACACGCATTCGATGTCGCCATTAATTCGGGCGCAGTGATGGGCTTTGCCCTGGTCGGTCTGGCCACACTCGGAATGGTCATTATTTACGTGGTCATGAAATTTCTGCTGGCAGATCTTGGTCCTGAAAACAACCACATCCTGATGGAAGTCATCGCTGGCTTTGGTCTCGGCGGGTCTACCATTGCACTGTTTGCCCGTGTGGGCGGCGGAATTTTCACCAAGGCTGCAGATGTTGGCGCCGACCTGGTGGGCAAGGTAGAAAAGGGCATTCCCGAAGATGACCCCCGCAACCCAGCCGTCATCGCAGACAACGTTGGCGACAATGTTGGCGACGTGGCGGGTATGGGCGCCGATTTGTTCGGTTCCTGCGCCGAGAGCACCTGTGCGGCCATGGTTATTTCAGCCATCGCTTTCGCCGGTAACCCGGATGCCCTGCTGTACCCGATCCTGATCAGTGCACTGGGTATTCCTGTCAGCCTGCTCACAAAACTGCTGGTCGGTGTCAAGACGGAAGACGATGTGGCTCCTGCCCTGATGAAGTTGTTGATCATCTCCAGCGTGTTGATGGCCATTGTCATATTTTTCGCCACCAAGATGCTCATTCCGGCTACATTCGAGCTGGGTGGCGCAACCTATACTTCGATGGGCATTTACTTTTGCTTCCTGTCCGGCCTGGTTGCCGGTTTGGCGGTAGGGCTGTTGACGGGTTATTACACGTCGGAAAAATATGGCCCCGTCAGGGAAGTGGCCAAATCCTGTGAGACCGGTGTTGCCACCAACATCATCTACGGTTTGGCGCTTGGATATAAGAGTACGGTTCTGCCCTACCTGTGTATTGCAGCCAGTATTTTTGTCTCCTGGGGACTAGGGGGCATGTATGGCGTTGCCATCGCATCCCTGGGCATGCTCGGCACGCTGGTCATTGCCTTGACCATCGATGCCTACGGCCCGGTTGCAGACAATGCCGGCGGTATCGCGGAAATGGTCGGGCTGGATAAAGAAGTCCGTCGCCGCACAGATATTCTCGATTCCGCAGGTAATACCACTGCTGCCATAGGCAAGGGCTTCGCCATCGGCGCCGCCATACTGACTTCGCTGGCACTGTTCGCCGCATTCATCACGGCTTCTGAGAAGTTGCTGGGCGAGCCGGTCTCCTTGAGCTTGCTCGATCCGGTCGTGTTCACCAGCGTGTTTATTGGAGCTGTGCTGCCCTTCCTGTTTACCGCAATGACCATGAAATCAGTGGGTAAAGCGGCTTTCGCCATGATCGAGGAAGTCCGCCATCAGTTCAAAACCATTCCTGGCATCATGGAAGGTACCGGTGAACCTGATTATGCGCGGTGCGTCGCAATCTCAACCAATGCTGCCCTGCGCGAAATGATTGCACCGGGTATCCTGATCATGGGAACGCCAATCATGGCCGGATACCTTTTCGGTGTTTCTTCGGTTGCCGGTGTGCTGGTTGGCTCACTGGTCACAGGCGGCGTACTCGCCATCGCCTCGTCCAACAGCGGCGGTGCCTGGGACAATGCCAAGAAGTACATCGAAGCAGGTAACCTCGGTGGCAAGGGCTCTGAAGTACACAAAGCTGCAGTCGTCGGCGATACCGTCGGTGACCCGCTGAAAGATACTTCAGGTCCTTCCCTGAATATCCTGATCAAGCTGTCTGCCATTCTGAGCCTGGTGTTTGCACCGTTCTTCGTTCAGTACGGCGGTATTTTGATGGGTTAAACAAAACCCTTTCGACAGATGCAGAAAACCCCGCCTGGTGCGGGGTTTTCTTTATTTACAATTTAGTTCTTTGGCTCAGACTTCAAAATCCGGCAACTTCTTTTTCGCCAGAACTTTCTTCATTCGAACGTATTTCGGCAAGCCATCAGGCCCGTACGGCGGGTAGTCTTCGCCCTGGATCAGGGGAGACAGGTAACGGCGCGCAGCCGGCGTGATTCCAAAGCCGTCGGCAGAAATATAACTCTTGGGCAGCATCTTCTCACGATTGGCGACGCGCCCCAGTGTCGTCTCGCCGATCTCCCAACGGTAGGGGTTGTTAGATAAACGCTTGATGGTGGGCATAACACCGCTCTTGCCTTCGAGGGCCAGTTTCACAGCGGCTTCGCCTACGGCATAGGCCTGTTCCACATCGGTCCTGGACGCGACATGGCGGGCTGAGCGCTGCAGGTAATCCGATACGGCCCAGTGATACTTGTAACCCAGTTTCTCGCGCACCAGGTTGGCCACAACCGGCGCAACGCCGCCCAACTGTGCATGCCCGAAGGCGTCACGGGTACCCGCATCTGCCAGGAACTTGCCTTTGGTATCGCGCACGCCTTCCGAGACAGCAATGGTGCAGTAGCCGTAATTCTCCACGGCGTACTTCACTTTCTTCAGGAACTCGCGCTGTTTGAATGGGACTTCCGGGAACAGAATGATATGCGGCGGATCGCCTTCTTCCGTGCCCGCAAGGCCTGCCGCAGCGGCAATCCAGCCGGCATGGCGTCCCATGACTTCAAGCACAAACACCTTGGTTGAACTCGAGGCCATGGATTCAACATCAAGGCTTGCTTCCAGAATGGAAACGGCTACGTACTTGGCCACAGAGCCAAAGCCGGGGCAGTTGTCTGTCACCGGCAGGTCGTTGTCGATGGTCTTGGGCACGCCGATGCACTGCACGGGAAAACCCAGTTTCTTTCCGATCTGGGAAACTTTGTGCGCGGTGTCGGAGGAGTCGCCACCACCGTTATAAAGGAAATAGCCGATATCGTGGGCGCGGAAAACTTCGATCAATCGCTCGTATTCACGCCGGTTTTCCTCGATGCCTTTCAGCTTGTAACGGCAGGAGCCGAAGCCGCCACCCGGTGTGTGCCTCAGGCCGGCGATCGCTGTCTTGTTTTCCCGGCTAGTGTCGATCAGCTCCTCGCGCAAAATACCGATAATGCCGTCCTTGCCGGCGTAAACCTTCCCAATTTTGTCCTTGTTCTCGCGTGCGGTTTCGATCACGCCACAGGCAGTGGCGTTAATGACCGGTGTTACACCACCCGATTGGGCATAGAGGATATTTTTCTTCATTAGTAACGAGCTCCCTTCTGGGCGGTTAAAAGTCGCATTGACTTGGAGTTTATGAGCGGTTAGCGTTAGCCACTTATTCTAATTGACGGATAGCCTCTTATGCGAATCGTATTGCTGGGTGCACCAGGTTCAGGAAAAGGAACACAAGCTGCACTGCTGGTAGAAGAAGTGGGCTTGCCTCACATATCTACCGGCGAACTGCTGCGTTCGGCTGCCAAGTCCGGTAGTGAACTGGGAACGCAAGCCAAGGCCGTGATGGATCGTGGTGAACTCGTTTCTGACGACATCATGCTCGGCCTGATCGAAGAACGCCTGTCGCAGCCGGATGCTGAGGCCGGTTTCATACTCGACGGCTATCCCCGCAACCTTGCACAGGCACGGGCGCTTGATGTCGTGCTCGAACGGCTCCAGCAGCCGGTGGACGAGGCGCTGCAAATCGACATTGACGTTGAGATGGTCATCTCCCGTATCGCCAGGCGTGCCGCAGAAGAGGGTCGCAGCGATGACACCGAAGAAGTCGTTCGGAACCGGATGAAGGTTTATTCGGAACAGACCGCACCGGTGGTCGATTACTACGCGCACAAGGGTCTGCTGTCCCGTGTACTGGGCGAAGGGAGCATCGACGAAGTGTTCCAGCGCCTGAAGGGCGTCCTGCAGATGGGCTCAGCATCCTGACGGAACCGCCTGTGTGCACGAGGGTCCCGTGACGGGCCAATTAGCATTGAAAATACTGGACATGCTGCGCCTGCGGTCCGGCCCCCAGGATATGCCGTCCGGCTGGACATTGGCGATAGCAATGTCTTTGGCCTACATCGCCCAGGGCTTTATTGCCGATCATATACTCGGCGATACCGATGGCGCCCCGCGCACTTTATTGGCAGTGGGTGTGCAGTTTGCGATCATTGCCTTTCTTTTGAATTTCCGCAGCTACACGTCGCGTTTACCACAAACGCTGATCGCGTTGGCAGGAACGGGCTTCATATTCGGCTTGCTTTCACTCGCTATCCTTACCCGTGTCGATCCCAGCAAATCACAACCGGATCTTGCGCTGATCTATCTCGGACTGTTTGGCTGGAGCCTGGTGGTCGATGCACATATTTATCGGCAAGCCCTGTCCACCAAGATGGGCTTTGGGGTACTCTTGGCCGTATTGATTTTCGGAGCGAACTTCATGCTTCTGAAAGCCGTTTTTGGATAGGAACGATATGCATATTCACATTCTGGGTGCCTGCGGCACGTTCATGGGCGGCGTGGCGCTACTCGCCAAGCGCGCCGGACATCGCGTATCGGGTTCAGATCAGCATACTTACCCACCAATGAGCACGCAGCTGGAAGCCGAAGGGATTGAATTGTTCGAGGGCTACTCGCCGGAACACCTTGACCCGGAGCCCGACCTGGTCATTATTGGAAACGCTCTCAGCCGTGGCAACCCGGCCGTGGAATACGTCCTCAACCAGGGCATCAACTACACTTCCGGCCCACGCTGGCTGGGTGAGAACTACCTGCGAGGAAAATCAGTTATCGCAGTGGCCGGCACACACGGCAAGACCACGACGGCGAGCATGGTGGCCTGGATCCTGGAGGCAGCAGGAGAGAAGCCCGGCTTCCTGATCGGGGGCGTGCCGGAAAATTTTGGCCACTCGGCCCGCGACGGAGAACGTTACTTCGTGGTTGAGGCGGACGAATACGACACGGCTTTTTTCGACAAACGAGCGAAGTTTGTCCACTACCGTCCCGACATCGCTGTCCTCAATAACCTCGAATTTGATCACGCGGATATCTATGAGGATCTGAAAGCCATTCAAACCCAGTTCCACCATCTGGTAAGGACCATTCCCGGTGATGGCACGATTGTCAGCAACGGGCGTGATGCCAAGCTGGAGTCCGTGCTCGACCGTGGCTGCTGGAGCCGCTTGCAGCGTTTCTCGCTGGAAGAAGGAGCTGACTGGCAGGTCGAGTTACTCAAGCCGGACGGCAGCGAACTGGCCTTCCACTTCGAAGAGCAACCGGTGGGACAACTGTCCTGGCCGCACTTTGGGCGGCACAACGCAATGAACGCCTGCGCTGCCGTCGTCGCAGCGGTAGCCGCTGGCGTCAGCCCGCGGTTTGCCATAGATTCGCTAGCCTCGTTCAAGGGCGTCAAACGAAGAATGGAGCTGATCACGGAGACCGATGACATCCGTGTTTATGACGATTTTGCACACCATCCAACCGCCATCCGACTGACGCTGGAAGGTCTGCGCCGGAACGTGGGCAATGCGCGTGTGCTGGTGGCCCTGGAGCCACGCAGCAACACCATGCGGGCGGGCGTACATATAGCGGAGCTCGGACCGGCACTGATGCCGGCCGACCGGGTCTGGCTTATGGCCGGTGGAGGAATCGACTGGGACCCGCAAGAGGCCCTGGCGCCGCTGGAAGGGCGCGGCCGTGTCGTCACACGCAGCGAGGATATGCTCGCACAGCTGCTGGACGCGGTGCAGCCGGGTGATCACGTCATCTTCATGAGCAATGGCGGTTTCGATTCAGCACCCGCGCGTTTTAGCCGCTCGATCAAAGACCATGAGCACCGTTGAAATTCCGCTATTTCCACTGCGCACCGTGTTGTTTCCCGGGGGATTCCTTCCGCTGCGTATTTTTGAACAGCGTTATCTCACCATGGTTCGGGACTGCGCGCGCAGCGATACCGGTTTCGGCGTTTGCCTGATCCGCGAAGGAGAAGAAGCCGTTTCACCGGTCAAGACCACCCAGATCGGGACACACGCACATATTGTTGACTGGTATACGCTGGAAGATGGACTGCTGGGTGTGTCTGCTACCGGCACGATACGATTCATCACGGAAAACACGTGGCAGGAAGATGGCGGCCTGTTCAGGGCCGAAGTTCGGGTGCTGCCCGAACCGCCGGCCAGCCTTGTACCCGAAGCCTACTCGGTGTTGAGCGAAGTGCTGGGCCGGTTCATGGAGAAAGTGGCACACCAGTACCCGGACTATACGCCAGACCACCTTCAGGATGCGGTCTGGGTAGGTTACCGCTTATCTGAACTCCTGCCACTGAGCGGGATCGAGAAGCAGCATTTACTCGAACTCACCGATCCTCTGGAGCGGCTGCAGAGTCTGGTGGAAATACTGCCGCGATTTCAGTCGGCCTGAGGCGAGCGAATCAGCAGCAAGCGCTCGCTGACCCTTTTCTGATCAAGACTGGTCAAAGGCTCACGAAGTGGCTTGAAATGGCCGGGGTCAACGGCATTGGACCTCCAGTAGCTGAATAATCCAAAACGCTGAACCAGAATTTCTTCGGACAGTTGCCCCAGGTAAAGCACCTGTTCTCCTGGGGAAAGGCGCACGCCGGAATCCCACAGGCGTATCGTCAGCAGACGTCCATCCGGCTGTAGATTCTTGCGCAGCATTAAGACCTCCGACCGGCCCTGGTAAGCCCGGCCCAGTAAAGGCAGACTGGCCTGGTCGGGCTCTGGATTGAGTGCCTGGATGATCCAGCGCCAGTCAGTCGGCGGCACGCTTTCCCAGCCAGCCTGCTCCAGCAAAGTCGAGACACGCTCCGGATCAGCCGCGATTTGCGCGTTAAATTTGCGCGAGGCTACCGATTTCAGTTGCGTGCGATCCGTCGACATCTCCCGCCATCTGGAATCCCACCAGGTGTTGCGGTCAACGTTTTTCACCACCATGGCAGTGTGCAGGGAAGTAAGGTCTTCTCTTGCATGCTCATTCACCTGCCAGGCAAACAGTGCGAACAGTGATCCATAAAAAATCAGGCTGGCCGTTGCACCCGAAAATCGCTTGATCGCGCGTTGCCGATAGGCGATACCCACCACCGCCGTCCAGGCCAGGCCCATCGCGATACCCATCAATGCTCCGCTCAGCCATTCCATTCCCAGGTACAGGCGGGAAAGCGCCAGTAAAATCAAGATCAGAGCAGCCGCGAGATAAGGCCACTGCCGGCTTCTTCGCTGTAATTCACCGGCCTCCATCACCGCGAAAAAGGTCAGCACAACGGTTGAGAGGCTCATCGCTGCACTGGGCCCGCGCAGTGAAGGATCTGCCAGCTCGAACACCTGTGGTGTCGTTCTCAGACTCCAGGAAAGCAGCAGATGCAGCAAGGCGCCGCCACCCATCGCGAATAACCAGTGAACGGCGGCCGTTTTACGCCCGGCTCCCAGTAACCACAGCAGCAGGGCCAGTGCAGAAAATATGGATACAGGCCAGCGGGAAAGTTGCGATATGGCGACCATCACCGGGTCGGCGAGGTGATTGCGCAGGGCCAGTGCCAGGTCCTGAACCGCCTGGTCCATTGCCTTGGGCTGAGCTGAAAAAGGCGAAAGGAATAGCAGCATCACCAGGCCCCAAAAAATGAATACCAGCAGAATGCCCATCATCGTCACCGACAAGGCTTCACCGCGTGCAGGTCCCAACAGCGGACGGGCGGCCCGACCCAGCAGGGGGTGCCGGCGACTCCAGCGAATGGCGTGTCGCATCCAGCGCGCGGAACGGGTGGCCAGCGGCTCGTAAATGGAGCGCATCAACCACCAGGTAACCCAAAACACCACCAACAGGATGATCAGCAGGACGGTCAGGCGCCCCGTGTATTCAGAAGCGACTTCCAGCGAGGCCCCAAACAACATGCCGGGCAGCAGGAAGGATGGCGCCCAGAAAACACAGGCCGGTATATCAACCGCCAGAAAGCGCGAGGGCTGCATGCCCATCATGCCGGCAACCGAGGGGATAATGGGGCGCAAGGGCCCAATGAAGCGACCCGCGACAACGCTTTTAGCCCCATGCGCATGGAAGAAAAGTGTTCCACGTTCCATCAGGGCCGGGAACCGGGAAAACGGCCAGATATCGAGCAGGTGGCCCCCGAAACGATGGCCCACATAATAACTCAGTGTGTCCCCGAGGATCGCACCGGTGGTAGCGGCAATCCAGATAGGTATCAGATCCAGCATGCCCAGGCCGATCAATGCCCCAACGCCGAACAGGATAACGATGCCCGGCAACAGGATACCAACCAACACCAGGGACTCGAGAAAAGCCACCAGGAAAACGGTCAGGTAGCCCCACTCCGGCTTGGCGTTAAGCCAACTTAATAACTCCTGGGTCCAGCCTGTGTCCAAACAAATCTTCCTTCCGGTTTCAAACAGGTTCGGCTTCGATTGCCGACAGGTCGTTATAATACGGTATTGATCTCAAAGGAGTAGTGATGTGGGGATAAATCTTGCCGGAAAAACACTTCTGATAACAGGTGCCTCCAGGGGGATTGGCAAGGCCATCGCACTGCGCGCGGCCCGTGACGGGGCGAATATTGCCGTGGCTGCAAAGACCCACCAGAAACATCCGGTGCTACCCGGAACCATTCATTCCGCGGTCGAGGAAATTGAACAGGCCGGCGGAAAGGGGCTGGCCATCCGTCTGGATGTGCGTGACGAGCAGGCCGTCGAGCAAGCCGTTGAGGAAACCGTGGCACGTTTCGGCGGGATCGACATCCTGGTCAACAATGCCAGCGCCATTATGCTCAGCGGAACGCGAGAACTTCCTGTGAAACGCTTTGACCTGATGTTCAACACCAATGTGCGCGGAACCTACCTGATGTCCCGGGCCTGTATTCCCCATTTGCTGCGCTCCGGGAACCCTCATGTACTGAATCTTTCGCCGCCATTGAACCTGAATCCGAAGTGGTTCAGCGACCACGTGGCATACACAATGGCCAAGTACGGGATGAGTATGTGTGTGCTGGGCATGGCGGAGGAGTTTCGCCAGGAAGGCATTGCATTCAATGCACTGTGGCCCCGCACGATTATCGCCACGGCCGCACTCAGGGTCTTCGGCGACCAGATTCAGCCCGACAACTGCCGTACTGAAGAAATCATGGCCGATGCAGCACATGCGGTACTGTGCAAGGACGCACGTTTGTGCACCGGAAACTTCTTCCTGGACGAAGCGGTGCTACGCAGTGAAGGCGTCAAAGATTTTGAGAACTACTCAGTCAAACCCGGTGCAGCGTTGATGAAGGACCTGTTCCTCGATGGCTAAAAGGATCAAAGGCGCCTGAACGACTCTCCGGCCGCCGCAACGGTCGCCATGATGTGTTCTTCGGTGTGTGCCGACGACATGAAACCGGCTTCAAAGGCCGAGGGTGCCAGATAGACCCCACGCTCCAGCATCTGGTGATAGAACACGCGGAAGGCATCAACGTTGGTCTGACCGGCTTCAGCAAAGTTGATGATCTGTTCGGCGTCGGTAAAAAACAATCCAAACATGCCACCGACCTGCGTTGTCCGAACCGGCACGCCGGCCTGGTCCGCCACCTCCTGGATGCCATCGACCAATTGTTCGGTTTTTGCCGAGAGCTCTTCATAGAAGCCATCACGCACGATCAGGTCGAGGTTGGCGATACCGGCAGCCATCGCTACCGGGTTACCCGATAGCGTACCCGCTTGGTAGACAGGCCCGCTTGGCGCTACCATTTCCATTAACTCGCGCTTGCCGCCAAACGCACCCACCGGCATTCCGCCACCAATGACTTTTCCGAAAGTGGAGAGATCCGGGGTGATTCCATACAGGCCCTGGGCGCCCTGCAAGGCCACCCGGAACCCGGTCATGACTTCGTCGAAAATCAACAGGCAGCCATGTTCGTCACAGGCTGAACGCAGCCCCTGCAGGTAACCTTCAACCGGCGGGATGCAATTCATGTTCCCGGCGACTGGCTCGACGATGATGGCAGCAACTTCTTTCCCGCATGCCGCCAGGCATTCCGTGACGGCCGCCAGGTCGTTATAGGGCAAGGTAACAGTGAGGTCTGCAATAGCCGATGGTACGCCCGGGGAATTCGGCACGCCAAGGGTCAGTGCGCCACTTCCCGCCTTGACCAGGAAGCTGTCGGCATGCCCGTGATAGCACCCTTCAAATTTTATGATCAGGTCCCGGCCTGTAGCGGCGCGGGCGACCCGAATCGCGCTCATGGTGGCCTCAGTGCCGGAATTGACCATGCGCACCATATCCATCGCAGGGACGATTGAGCAAAGGCGGTCAGCCATTTCCACTTCGGCCGGACACGGCGCCCCGAAACTCAGCCCCCTGGCCGCCGCCGCCTGTACCGCGGATACAATTTTCGGATGGGCATGCCCGGTAATCATCGGGCCCCACGAGCCGACATAATCGATATATGACCGACCATCCACATCGTACAGGCAAGCCCCTTCGGCCCGATCGAAGAACACCGGATCGCCGCCAACGCCGTTAAAAGCGCGAACCGGAGAATTAACACCTCCCGGAATATGGACCCGGGCACGAGAAATCAGATCTTTGCTGCTGTTCATCGCGCTATTGTATGGCAAACTAGCCTACGATTTTCGGCAAGGTAGAAGAAATTGAGCGATAAAGATTATAAAAACTGGATGTGCATCATTTGCGGATGGATTTACGATGAGGAAAAAGGCGCCCCAGAGGAAGGCCTGGCGCCCGGCACCCGCTGGGAAGATGTTCCGGAAGACTGGGTGTGTCCGGATTGTGGCGCAGGCAAAGAAGACTTCGATCTGATTGAAATCTAGCGTATTCTCTATCTAATGAGCAATCGGGGTGGAATAAGCAGATCACGCAGCGAAGCAATGATCGGTGGCGTATGTGCCGGCATTGCCCGCCATTTCGGCTGGTCACTGACTGGAACCCGGGTGACTTACGTGTTGCTTTCGGCGCTGTCCGCCGCGTTCCCTGGAATCCTCGTCTACCTGATCCTGTGGCTGGTCCTGCCCGTAGAGGACTGAGACGGCCGCAACAGCCCTGTTTCTACTTTTCCATCTGACCCCAGTTCCAGCCATCGGCATGACGGACCTTCAAGGTCGAGTGTGAATCTCTCTGTGCGCGGCAGGCTATTGGCCACGGCTGATGGCGCACCCAGCAGCTTCGCGCCGTTCCTTAAACCCTGGAAATCATGGTGCACGTGACCCCAGCTGATGCATCTGACCCGGCGGTCACGGTCAATATAGTGGAACAGCCGTTGTGGTTCCTCCAGCGCATACTTGTCAATCCAGGGCGCACCGACGGGCACCGGCTGATGGTGCAAAGCGATCAAAATGAATTTGGCGTCGCTGCCGCGCAATTGCTGGTCTAGTTTCTCGAGCATTTGCTGACTGAGCGCCCCGGATATCTTGCCAGGCACCGATGAGTCCAGCAGGACCAGCAGCCAGTCGCCCATTTCTTTCACAAAGGGGCCGCCCCATGGCCCGTTATGAAAGTGGCGACGCATCACGCTGGGGTCATCGTGATTACCCGGCAACACCAGCAACGGCGAGCCGAGGGTACCCAACTTAACGGCTACCCGCGCGTAAGACGTGGTACTGGCATCCTCGCTGACATCTCCCGTGACCAGTACCAGGTCCGGATCCCATGCACGTGCGGCCTGCAACACAGAGTCGAGATTCCGGTCGGCGTTCTGCCCCCGGTAGTCGGCTCCGCGCTCTGCAGATACGTGGCAATCGCTGATCTGAATGAGTTTCAGCGCCATTATCTTCCTCAAAAAAAAGCGAGCTGACGCCCGCTTCTTTTGCTTCTGAAATTGGCTTTACTCTTCAACAACCGTTGCATCTGCTGCATTTTTCGCGACGGACTGCATGCCATTGCTGCAACCACTTCCAGATTTGTACATCTGGCTGCGGCCGATTTCCTGACCATTCCCAGCCTTCAGGATGAAGTACTCGCGGCCATCCTTCGCTGTTTTGACTTCAAACCGATTTTCGTCCTGCGAGTTCTTGCGCACTGATTCAACACCATTGGCACAGGAGCTTCGGGATTTGTAGCCTTCGCTTGAGAGAATAATCTCACCATTTCCGGCTTTCAGCCTGAAGTAGTCCTCGCCATTCTTGCCTTTGAATATTACAAATTTACCAGCCATGCTATTTTCCTCGTTGGTGGGTCTGTTACTCGTTGTACTTTACCATCAAATATCAATGGCGCTTTAGTCCAGATCCAGCTCGAGGATATCGCCTGGTTTTGCACCCAGTTCCGCCGCCTTACCTGCATTCAGTTCCAGTACGTATTTAGCCGGCCCTGAACTGGGATAGCTGGGACAGTTTCGGGTTTTGCATGGCCGGGCATTTTCCGCCACGCTAACGAGCTTCAATTGCTCGTCGAAATAGAAGATATCAAGCGAAATACGGCAGTTCTTCATCCAGAAGCTGCGTCTCGCCTGGGACGGAAACAGGAACAACATGCCGTGGTCGTCTTCCAGCGATTCACGAAACATCAGGCCCAACGCCTGTTCATCAGGAGTCTGGGCCAGCTCAACGCTGAAACGTTCGCCCTTGAACACAACAGAAGGCCCCTCGGCCACGCAAGAACTGCAAAGCAGTGCAGCAATAATCAGAAAAAGATAACGCATAGCGGAATTCTGAGCCCGGCCCCTGTATTTTTCAATCTTCTTTTATTCTATGCTTAGCAAATCAGACAAGGAGAAGAGATATGCAGACGTACCTGGTACTAAGACGCAGCGCCTGGGAGACAACTGAAGAACTCGAGGATTCCGCGGCGATATCTACACGGGTGGGCGATGAGGAGATGGTCGATCAGGTCCGGTGGATAAGGTCCTACGTGCTGGATGAAGAAGACGGCACCCTGGGAACGGCGTGCATTTACCAGGCGGTTGATGAAGACGCCATAATGGAGCATGCGCAGAGAGCGCAAATACCGGCAGATGAGATCGTTCCAATTGTCGACACGGTGCTGGTGAGAGATGACCCCTGATCAGGTATTTTCATCAGGAGCCACCTGTACATCTTCAACCCCGGGGTTATCCACATCTAATGCCACCATGACATCGCCGAACTGATCAGGCTTGATATCACCCATCAGATTGACGACAACGGCTTCGCTTTCGCCGTCTGAGACCAGTACCGTCATGCCGCAGATCCGACCGTCGATGGTGCGTAACAACATGTGGGTTGTCTCGTTTTCCTCCCGAACCAGCATTACCGGCTCCCAGCCGTCATCCTGCAGGTGTCGGCTCATGTCTTCGATCCGCCCGGCCACACGACCG
Organism: uncultured Wenzhouxiangellaceae bacterium; assembly: GCA_964443145.1. GTDB lineage: Bacteria > Pseudomonadota > Gammaproteobacteria > Xanthomonadales > SZUA-36 > JAHEFT01. The sequence goes on from CAYUBS010000001.1 coordinate 59,298, forward strand.
GCGTCTCCGTCAATCTCGTAAATCCGTATACGCACACCATCCAGGCTTTTAAGCAATTCACGCGTTTCCGGCTCATCATCCATATGGCTGGCCGCGAAGCGCAACACGGATGGGCCCAGCGACAGCGTCATTACCGAATCGGTGTCCCGAACCCCCAGTGACTCCAGGTCGGCAAAGCCATCGCTGCTTCTCGGCGCCGTCAACCCACAGGCTGACAGGAACATCGCAATACCGGCTAAACACACCAGACGTGGAAAGAAACCCACGGCGTGGCGTCTATTCGGATGAGTCATAGTCGGCGCCGTCGAGGTCTATGTCGAAGTTTTCCATTACCTTGCCCAGTTCCTGCGGATCGATACTGCCGATGACATTGACGAATACGGCCTCAGTTTCTTCCACCGCTATCACGGTAATACCCTGGACCTGATTGTCATTGATCATCATGAAGATTCTAACCTGCTCATCTTCCGAATTGACTGTGACCACGGACTCCCAGCCCCGATCGCTCAGATTTGCCGAAACATCTTTGACCAGGCTCACGGCGCCATCCGCCATTGCCTCGGTTTCAAACACGTTCACGCGAACACCATTGAGGCGCTTGAACAACTCGGCAGCTTCCGGATCTTCGCTGGCGCTGAGGGACCCGATCAGGCCAAGCAGTGATTCGCCAACGGAAATTTGCACCGACGGCTCACCAAAAACTGCCGACAGCTCGCCAAAATCTACGTAGCCCGGAAAGTCTTTCAAAGCATCTTCCTGCGCGATCGCCGGAAAACTGATCAATGCCGTAACGCACAGCGTCAGGACCTTATTAACGATTGAATATTTCATGTGGTTTCCTCCTTGAGGGATTGTTCGGTAAAGGGAATGTGTTCTGAAAGTGTGTCTTTGACTCCCCGGCGCAGCTCTCCACCGAGGACCGTTTTAATCTCACTGCTGGTGCGCAGGCCGACCTTGTCCATGTAGGCAAAGGCAACAGCCAGGTCTTGCCGCGCCTGTTCGACCTCGGTCGGCGAGGGTTGCCGGGGCTGCATCAGCACCACCGCCAGGACCAGTAGCGGAACGGCTGCAAATGCAGGCGCCATCGCCCAGCGCGGAAACTGCTCCGGAAACAACCACGACCAGAATCCGGCTCTGCCGCGCTCTTCGCGTGGAATGCGCTGCAACCGGCGTCTCAGACTGGCCGGAGCCTTCTCAATGGTGAGTTGCTCCATCAATGAATCGAGTTCCGCTTCAGTTATTTCATAGTCTTTGTTCATGGTCTTACCTCTGCCAGCTGCTCACGCAACTGTTTTCTAGCACGGTGCAGGTAGGTTTTTACCTGCGGCATGTTCAGATCCAGTACAGCCGCGACTTCCTCGTAGCTGTGTTGGTGTATGTCGCGCAGCACCACCAGCGATCGGTAGGGCTCTTTCAGCCCGTTAATGGTGCGCTTGAGCCGGGCACCCAACTCCTTCTGGTGCGTGCCCTGCATTGGTCCAGGGGTCGTGTCCGGTTGATGCCATTCCTGCAGTTCTTCCGTCGGACGCCTGCGGCGCAACCGGTCCAGGCAGCCGTTGCGGGTCACCCGCATCAGCCAGGGCCTGATCTTGTCAGGATCGATCGAGTCCCGATGATTCCAGAGCTTCACGAAAGCCTCCTGACAAGCATCTTCCGCCTCCGCCGCATCCTTGAGGATGTACCTGGCCAGCGTCCATGCCTGGTTCTGGTATTCATCAACCCATCTGCGGAATTCTCTGCTCATCTCATCAGCATAAACGCAGCCCGGGCAAAAAAGTTACAAGGCGATTGAAGTAAGATGTAATGGTGATGAGCACAACACTCTACAAAAACAGCCTGCTGGCGCTAAAAAAGACCCTGGTCCGGGCTCAGGAAACCGGAGACCTGGCGGAAGAGACAGTGGAGTTGGACCAGGCTCGTGTCGGCCGCCTGTCACGGATGGACGCGATGCAGGCACAGGCAATGTCAAAAGAAACCGGCCGGCTACGACGCCAGAAGTTACTGCAAATCGAAGCGGCACTGCAGCGTATAGAAATTGATGACTACGGTTACTGCGGGGAGTGTGGAGAGGAAATTGTGGCGGGACGGCTGGAAGCAGACCCCACCGCTCTTTTCTGTATTCAGTGTGCCTCGGCCCTGGAACGGTAGGACGCCAGCCGTGCTTAGCTGAACATCTCGCGCAGTTTGTCCAGGTGAGTACTGGCCCGCTCTTTTGAGCGTTCATTGTCTCGTTCAACGTCCTCACCGCGCCACTCGACAAGTTCGGGCGGAAGCTCATCCAGGAAGCGACTGGGCTCGCATTTCACCAACTCGCCATAACGGCGTCGGCGGCGGGCATAACTCAGAGTCAGGGACTCTCTGGCCCGGGTCAGCCCCACATACATGAGTCTGCGCTCCTCCTCTTCACCGCTCTCTTCCAGGCTGTTGCGGTGCGGCAGCAAATCTTCTTCGACACCCGCCATGAACACGTGTGGAAACTCCAGCCCCTTGGAGCCATGCAACGTCATCAACCGTACTTCCTGTTCCGGTTCCTTGTCCTGGTCAAGGCTGGTCAGCAGGGACAGCCTGCCCATCAGGTCCACCAGGCCATCCTCGGGGCGGTCGTCACGCAAACGCGACAACCAGGCCAGTAGTTCACGCGTGTTCTCGATCCGCCGTTCTGTCAGCACTGTGTTGTCGGACTGGTCGCGAATCCACTGCTCGTAACCGATTTTCTTGATCAGATCAGCGGCCGCATCGATCGGGTTGGCGCGCTCTCCCCGGTCACCGGTTTCAATGATCAGCCGGCAGAACTGGCGCAGGCTTTCAGCCGTGCGCGGCCTCAGTCCGGCCTGAACCTCGGGCTGCTGGGCAGCCTCGAGGAGGCTGATGTGTTTCAAGCCGGCGTGCTGGGCGATGATTCCCCTGGAGGTCACCCCGATGTCCCGCCGCGGCGTGTTCACTATGCGCAAGAACGCCGTGTTGTCATCCGGATTAATGGCCAGGCGCAGGTAACACATCAGGTCCTTGACCTCTGTGCGCTCGAAAAAAGAGGTGCCACCGGAAAGGTGGTACGGAATCTGATGCTCCCGCAAAGCCTGCTCCAGCACCCTGGACTGGTGGTTGCCGCGATACAAAACGGCGAAATCACCCCACTGGGCACGGGTCGTGTACTGTCGATGCAGGATTTCAGCAGCGATCATGCCCGCTTCCTCCAGTTCATTCTCACAGGGCATCACGCGAATGGGGTCGCCTTCGTGCAAAGCGCTCCATAACCGTTTCTCGATATCGTGCGGGTTATTGGCAATCAACGCGTTGGCGGCTTTGAGCACCGTGCCGCAGGAGCGGTAGTTCTGTTCCAGTTTAACGATGTGCAGTTTGGGAAAGTCCGAGGCCAGTTGCTGTAGATTTTCCGGCTGTGCACCGCGCCATCCATAAATCGACTGATCGTCATCACCCACCGCCGTCAGGCGCCCTTCCGGTCCGGCCAGCAGGCGCAGCATCTGGTATTGGGTCTCATTGGTGTCCTGGTACTCATCCACCAGCAGGTAGCGGATTTGCTGCTGCCACTTCAGGCGGGTTTCTTCGTCACGCAAGGCCCTGAGCGACTGCAGGATCAAGTCGTCGAAATCCACCGCGTTGAGGTTGCGCAGGTGTTCCTCATACCGCTGGTAAAGGCCCAAAATAGCCGCTTCACCGCCGCTGCTGAATTCGGTATCTACCTCACTGGCTGCCAAAGCACGGTTCTTCCATCTGGAAACCTGTGCCCGGGCCAGCTTTACCCGTTCGGGCGAGGTACCCTCTGGCAGAAGATCACGGACCACGGTCTGGCTATCGGTCTCATCCAGAATGCTGATACCGGGCCGATAACCCAACAGCTCATGGTGGTCCCGTAGGATTTTCCAGCCCAGCGAATGAAACGTTGAGACCGTTATTTCAGCTGCTTTTTCTTTACCGAGGCGCTTGCCGAGGCGCTCCTTCATCTCGCGGGCCGCTTTGTTGGTGAAGGTTATCGCCGCCACGCGGGCAGACGGCAACCCCCTGCCCTGCACCAGGTGTACGATTTTTTCGATGATGACACGCGTCTTCCCGCTGCCGGCGCCGGCGACAACCAACAGGGGGCCCTTCGTGTACTGCACGGCGGCTTTTTGCTGCGGGTTGAGTTGAATGGTGGAGGGTGGCATGAGGCCGCAAATTCTACAGGATCCCGCTAACCCGCCGGAGCAAATTTTACCCTCATACCTTGAAATGAAAACTCGCAACCCCATCTGGAGCGACAGTGTGTAATAAAGGCGTTTTGCCGGGTTGCAGACATTAAGTGTTGCAGGAGGGCATAGCCCGCCCGCTTAACCATTCAAACAACTAGTAATAATTTTAGGAGATTCTGAAATGAAACTTCGTCCTTTGCATGACCGCGTCATCGTAAAACGCGTAGAGGAAGAAAAGCTGTCCGCCGGTGGAATCGTGATTCCCGACAACGCAGCAGAAAAACCCATCCGTGGTGAAGTCCTGGCCGTTGGTAACGGCAAAGTACTCGACAACGGCGAGCAACGTGGGCTGGATGTAAAAACCGGCGATATGGTTCTGTTCGGTAAGTATGCAGGCACTGAAGTCAAAGTGGATGGCGACGAGCTTCTCGTCATGCGCGAAGACGACATCATGGCCATCATCGAAGGCTAAACAGCCTCACGATAATCTAATTTGCAATTGAGGAATAAACAATGAGTGCAAAAGACGTACGATTTGGTGAAGACGCCCGTGGCATGATGATCAAAGGCGTTAACACACTGGCCGACGCGGTCAAAGTAACGCTGGGTCCCAAGGGACGTAACGTAGTATTGGACAAAGCCTTTGGCGCACCCACCGTGACCAAGGACGGCGTTTCTGTCGCCAAGGAAATCGAACTGGAAAATAAGTTTGAGAACATGGGTGCACAGATGGTCAAGGAAGTTGCTTCCAAGACTTCAGACGTTGCCGGCGACGGCACTACAACCGCTACCGTTCTGGCCCAGGCCATGCTGCGCGAAGGCATGAAAGCCGTTGCTGCCGGCATGAATCCGATGGATCTGAAGCGCGGAATCGACAAGGCCGTACTTACGGCAACCGAGTCCCTCAAAGGACAGTCAACCCCCTGCACCACCAACGCAGCGATTGCGCAGGTTGGTTCGATCTCCGCCAACTCCGACACGGAAGTGGGCGAATTGATCGCTGAAGCCATGGACAAGGTTGGAAAGGAAGGCGTGATCACGGTTGAAGACGCTTCCGGCCTCGCTAACGAGCTGGACGTGGTTGAAGGCATGCAGTTCGATCGCGGTTACCTCTCTCCCTACTTCATCAACGATCAGCAATCCATGAGTGTAGAGCTGGAAGAGCCTTACATCCTGCTGCATGACAAGAAAATCAGCAATGTCCGTGACATGCTGCCCGTGCTGGAAGGCGTGGCCAAGTCCGGCCGTTCGCTGCTGATCATTGCAGAAGACGTTGAAGGCGAAGCGCTGGCTACCCTGGTGGTCAATACCATTCGTGGAATTGTTAAGGTCGCGGCTGTCAAAGCTCCTGGTTTCGGCGATCGCCGCAAAGCCATGCTGGAAGACATCGCTGTCCTGACCGGCGGCACCGTGATTTCCGAGGAAGTGGGTCTGAGCCTGGAGAAAGCCACACTGGACGACCTGGGTTCTGCCAAGAAGATCAGCATCACCAAGGAAAACACCACCCTCATCGACGGTGCGGGTGAGTCTTCCCAGATCGAAAGCCGGGTCAACCAGATTCGTGCCCAGATCGAAGAGTCCACTTCTGACTACGACCGTGAAAAACTGCAGGAACGCGTGGCCAAGCTGGCCGGCGGTGTTGCCGTGATCAAGGTTGGCGCTGCCACCGAAGTAGAAATGAAAGAGAAGAAGGCCCGCGTTGAAGACGCGCTGCACGCCACCCGCGCCGCCGTTGAAGAAGGCGTGGTACCGGGCGGCGGTGTCGCCCTGGTTCGCGCACTGGCCGCTGTCGCCAAGGTAAAAGGCGACAACGAAGACCAGAACGTGGGTGTCGCCATCGCCATGCGCTCCATGCAGGAGCCTCTGCGCCAGATCGTCATCAACGCCGGTGAGGAAGGCTCAGTCGTTCTGAACAAAGTAGCGGATGGTGAAGGCAACTACGGTTACAACGCCGCTACCGGCGAATACACCGACATGATCAAAGCAGGCATCCTGGATCCGACCAAGGTCGTGCGTTCAGCGCTGCAGAATGCTTCATCGGTCGCCGGCCTGATGATCACTACCGAAGCCATGGTTGCTGAACTTCCGAGGGAAGACGCGCCGATGCCTGGTGGTGACATGGGTGGTATGGGCGGTATGGGTGGCATGATGTAAGGCAATCGCCTCATATCATCCGCTCATTCGTTGAGCACCAGAGAAACCCCGCCTTGTGCGGGGTTTCCTTTTTGGGCAATCCATTGGCATCTTTAATCCAAACCGATAAACTCACACGCACACGGCTATTCGGCAAATCATCCGGACCGCAATGATCCTAAAAACGGCGCGCAGTATCCATGGCAAAGCGGGTAAAGAAACGACAAGCACCTTCCAGGAAGAAATTCTCACGGGCACGCAGCAAATCTGCGGTAACGAATGCACCGTCACAAATCGGACCCCTGACAGATCATTGGCCCTCCCTGCCCCAAGCCTCACCCTCGCTGGCCATGAGCATTTTTTCGCAAATGCACTTTATCGAAAAGATGCCGTCAGGCCAGCAGAAAAGTCTTCAGTTACGGCAGATTGAGCGGGTGTTGCGGCATGCTTACGAAACCGTACCCTGGTATCGCGACAAACTGACCGGAATTGAGCACATCCCGAACGGAGATCTCGACGAGGAGTTTTTCTCCAGAATACCCATCCTGACCCGATCAGACATTCAAACCAACACAACGGCATTACGCTCAACCCAGGTACCCCTCGAACATGGTGGCATAGGATATCTTCGATCTTCCGGTTCAACCGGAAAACCGATAGAAATCACTGCGACCCATGTCAGGAATTTTATTGGCAGGGGGCTTAGCCTGCGCACATATTACTGGCATCGCCTTGACACAACGCGAAAAAATGTTGATATCCGTACGGCTTTAGAGCCTGGAACCAAGCGGAAAAACCTCAGGTGGTCATCGTTACCGTGGTCCGCCCCCAGTCCTCGCCTGGATCTCAATTTGCCGATAAACGAATTGTTCGAGCAATTTATCGCCGAAGATCCAGTTTATGTGCAGTCGCATCCATATACCCTGTTGCTTCTAGCCGAAACCAGCCGCAAAACTGGAATCCTGCCACGAAAGCTGAAGGCCGCAAGATCATTCGGTGAAGCGCTTTCAGGTCATACCCGCCAAGTTCTGCGCGAAGTCTGGGATGTGCCGGTTATCGACTGCTATTCCGCCACAGAGATCGGAATAATGGCCCATCAGTGCCCGGAAAATGAAAACCTGCATGTCCAGGTCGAAAATGTCCGTGTCGAAATTCTGGATAAAAAGGGTACGCCTTGCCAACCAGGCGATATAGGCAGAGTGGTGGTCACCCCTTTGCATAATTTCGCCACACCCCTGATCCGCTACGAAATAGGGGATTATGCCCAGGTTGGGAAAGCCTGCGCTTGCGGACGAACCCTTCCTGTACTGAACCGGATCCTGGGACGGCATCGCAATTTATGTGTCCTGAAAAATGGTGAACGCTTTTTCCCGGAGATACGGGAGAATTTGACTAAATTTGGACATATTCGTCAGTTCCAGGCGCACCAGAAAACCCTCGAGGATATTGAGCTCAGAATAGTTGCCGTCCGACCATTCTCGGATGAGGAACGAGGTGAAGTACAGGCTCTCCTTCAGAAAAAATTACATTACCCATTCAACGTGAATATTATTGAAGTGGAAGACATTCCGCGTGAAGCCAATGGAAAGTTCGAAGAGTTTAAATCTGACATTCCCGGTGCGGAAATTGACAGGTAAATAGAGCATCATGCCAGCAACTACGAACAATCCACCGCATGTGCGTTCTTCGCATTCCAACGGTGCTCAAGCCCAACCCGCCGGGGAGTTTATTCGACCGGGATTTCCGTCCTGGCCAGAATTACCAAATACCCAAAAAAGTAACGTTCACGCTTTGCATGCACAACTTTTGTTCACCCAATGGATGGCGACCGGAATCTTTCAGGAACTCCAGATGCATCAGCTTGAAAATCTGCTTCGATTTGCCGGAGAACACGCACCTTTCTACCACGACAGCCTGAAATTTCTGGATAAGTTGCCGAAACGTGGGTTATATGAACAACATTTGGCATTTCTCCCCGTTTTGAGCTACGCAGATTTACAGAAATACGGCCAGAAAATCATCATTCGAAAACCACTGCCAGGTCATGGTAAGGCACGCATGGTCCCGTATTCAAAACTGACCGGGCCACCCGTCAGAATACTGGCTACAGGCCTGTTGGATACATGGAACCACGCGCTGGATTTACGCAGCCAGGACTGGCACGGGATAGATGCTTCATCGGTCCACCTGAATATATGTCATTCGAACAGGCAACAGCAAAACGTCGATGAACACTGGTCGGCATTACCCTGGTCAGGTCCATCGAGTACGCTTTGCGCTGACCGGCCTATTGAAGACTTGTTTGAAGAATTTCTTCAAATTAAACCGAATTACCTTAGAGCGCTGCCTGGCATCCTAAGGTCTTTTGTCGAGCTTTCCATTTCCAGGAGTTTAAAGCCCCTGAATCTGCGCCAGGTACACTGTCGAGGCGACTACCTCGACCCGGAACTACGCAAACTAGCCGAAAAAACCTGGGGCGTGCCGATCATCCATGAATATTCAGTGGGGGAAATCGGGGTGATAGCACTTCAATGCCCGGACAATAACAATCTGCACATCCAATCTGAATTTGTCCACGTGGAGGTCCTGGACGATGACAACCAGCCCTGCCGAGCCGGTCAAACCGGGCGCGTTGTAGTGACCCCCCTACGTAATTATCAGACCCCGTTGATCCGTTACGACACCGGAAACCACGCGGAAATGGGTGACCTTTGCAGTTGTGGGCGAACCTTACCGGTGCTGACCCGTATCCTCGAGCGGTGACAATGGAGGCTGTGATCCCGTTCGAATCTGCTACATTTTAGTAAATAGCCCAAAACGGATTCCGACATGCCTGGCTCCAGCCTTGAAGACCGAAAGAGAAACCTGCGCCGTCACCGGATAGCAGCTAACAAGAAAGAATTCATCAACATGCGTAACTGGTACCCCAAGCGCGTGACGATTCTGGCGGAAGGGGATTCGTGGTTTGCCTACCCCGCGAAATCTCTTATTGGCAAGCCTCCTCACCTCATTTATCGAATTTCAAAATGGTCCAGGGGTAAAGCAAACTTCTATTCCATGGCGTCCAATGGTGATGAAGCGGTCGACATGGTTTCAGGGAAACAGAAGCACCAGTTAATCGATCATTTACGTTGGCATGAAAAAGCGAAAAACAGAAAACCCATTGATTTGCTTCTGTTCAGTGGTGGCGGTAACGATATTGTCGGCGCTGACGATTTTGAACGATTTATCCGTCCTTTCGAGTCAGGTTTTACGCCCCGGGAGTGTCTTCGCATCAGGCGCCTGGGGCGAAAGATCAAGCAGATCGGACTTGCTTACGAGGAACTCCTCGACATCCGGGATCACTATTCTTCTTCGACCCTGGTGATGACTCATACCTATGACTATCCATACGCTTCACTGCAAGGCGCCAATTTCCTAAAAGGCCTGATTAGTACTAAAGGATGGATGAAGCGCTTCATGGACGGAGTCAACATACCCGATGAACTGCAAACCCAGGTTATCCGGGAGCTAATGGACATGATGGCGATGGAATCCCTGAAAATCGCGGAGTCCCGCTCAGGTTTCATTGTGGTTGATACGCGGGGAACCCTCATAGGCAAGAGTGCCTGGCAGAATGAAATACACCCGGACAAGGACGGTTTCAAAGCGATTGCGGACCGTATGTATGTTGATATTGAAAAACGCTTTCCTTCGCTAGCGCGCAATTGATTGCCTGATCACACAAGGAGTTGTGAAATGACCAAGAAAATTCTCGACCATGATCTGGTCAAGGTCTATGGAGACCGTTTCGACAAGTGGAAAAACAAGACGGAGAAAAACAAGCTGATTCGCGTGCTGTACTGGGGCGACGAAGTTGAGATACCAACTCCAGGCCAACTAACCGATGACACGGCAGGCAGGGTTGACGTTCGCATCTACAACTATGGTCAGGGCAAATTCCAGGACGGCTACATCAAGAAGAAGAAAAAGGCCGGAAAATTCCTTCCTCTCAACGTGCGGTCGGGCACCGGCAAACACCTTCTTGAAGTGACCTTTGTTGATGTGCAACAAGGCGATGCGACTTTGATCAGAACACCTGATCGAAAATTTATTGTCGTGGATGGTGGCGAGGAAGTTTTCCTTGCACGGATTCTCGCCTCCATGTTTCCCGGAACAACGGCACAGAAACCTCTGAACATAGACGCCCTGGTGATCACCCATGGCGATGCGGACCATTTCAGCGGCCTGGTCAAACTGGCCGATGCAGCGAGCGAGACCAGGACCCGAAAGCGGATCCATACGAATGTCGTTCGTTACTTTCACAATGGCCTGGTGAAACTGCCCAGCTCGAAGGTGGTCAATGGCGAAAGGAAATCCCGGCCGGACAGAGAAATGTTCGGCGCCACGGTAAAAATTGGCCAGACCCGCTTTGTAACGGATCTTTGGCACGACCCGCGCAACGCGCCCCTGATGAATGGTCCTTTCACCAACTGGGTGAACGCGCTGCCCATATTGACCACAGCGGCAACCGAACTGCGTCGTCTCGAGACCGGTGATCATGATGCGTTTGATGCTTTTCGACCCGGTGTCGACATCAAGGTGCTTGGTCCTGTCACTGAGGACGTGAATGGTAGTCCGGGACTACGGTATTTCGGGTCCAGCGCGGGTCACACCATTAACGGCCACTCGGTGGTCCTTCAGATGCGTCATGGCAACGTGAATTTTCTACTTGGAGGTGATCTGAACACGCATGCTGAAGAGCACCTTCGTGAACATCTGGATTTGATGCCTGACCTGACACTGCGTGCAGAGATTCTGAAAGTCCCGCATCACGGTTCGCACGAGTTTGAACAGGAATTTCTGGACAAAGTGAATCCGGTGGTGTCCATTGTCTCATCAGGCGATGAAAGGGCGTCGAAAGATTATGTCCATCCGCGAGCCAACCTGATGGCAGCTCTGGGACGGGCCTCACGCGGTCCCGAACCTCTGGTTTTTGTCACTGAGCTTGCAGCGTTCTTTACATACCGCGGTGGAATTGCACCCGAGCAGCATTGCCCGGCCGCGGGTGGCGGTCTTGAAGATCTCCCGGCCGGGGATCAAAAGCCCTTCTTTTTCGCACACGAACGACTGGTTTTTGGTGCGGTCAGGGTACGAACAGACGGTGCGCGTGTTCTGGTAGCGACCGAATCAGCTAACTCGAACATCAAGGAGGCCTATGCCTTCCTCGTTGATTCGGGAGGTAATGTAACTCGAGACAATCTTAAATAACTCGCGACAGGAGAGCAGAGGCCGCTTTTTGAGGGTCAGCCTGATTGGCCGCTTTCTGCAGTTTTAGCCTTCCCTTCGCTAGCCCAAATAAATTCTTTACTGCCTTGTTCTTTCGGCTTCTCGCGATGCCGGGCCGGCCGGTGAAACAAGGTCTTGTGGCCCCAGCCGCAACCAGCGATGACCAAGACCCAGACGCATTGCACGCGGGTATTATTCTTGGTGGTAAAGCCAAACGGAACGGAAACCGTGTCCCAGAACTTATCCATCCCTCCCATGAACCCTGCGTCGTAACTATCAACCAGGTAGATCCGGGTATCTTCAAAAGGCAACTGCAACGAGGGTTGATTCAGGGCCATCTCGAGTGATGCACGCTGGCGAACGTAATAGTCCGGCGAGTCTTCTGTCCGCTTTTCTGAACCAAACAGGGATTCGGTATTTTCGTAATCGAACTGGCTCGACAGCACGCGTGCACCGCTGGGATTGGCTGGTTGTACTGCGATAACGCGGACCGGGGGTGGTGGTTCCGCAAGAGGGGTGGGGGGCAGCTCTTCAAGCGTGGGTGATATCGGCTCACGCCATTTTACGGGCGGCTCCGGTTCCGGCGGCTGCTCCACTTCGACAACTTGGTTTGGCGATACCAACTGAATCTGCACGCTTCGTTGTTCGCTAACCGTTGCAACCATCCGTTTTGTCACCGGCACCAGGATAAAAACGACATGCACAATAATCGCCAGGGCGAAAAACACCCTGAAGCCAAGATTATTGTATTTCCAGGCCGTCATGGACTAACAATAACCGTTGTCAGCTAAAAAGACGTTCTATCAATGTAAGATTTTCCTTAAATGAAGACAGGCAATATTCTGGATTTTCCCTTCGATCGGTATATGATCACTCACTATGACCAGAGAATTATTGATACTGCGCCATGCGAAATCGGATTGGGATTCCAGCGCACGCACCGATTTTGACCGCCCTCTCGCAAAGCGGGGTCGTAAAGACGCACCCCGCGTAGGGCGCTGGTTGAAAGAACAGGGACTGGTGCCTGACTACGTGATCAGCTCACCGGCCGAGCGTGCCAAACAAACAGTCATTGGGGTTTGTGAGCAGATGGAAATCGGGCCCGGGGCTATCAACTGGGACGACAGGATATACCACGCTTCATCGGGCGCCCTGCTCAACGTGTTGAATGAATGCCCACCCGAGGCTCAACGGGTGATGATCGCCGGCCATAACCCCGGGATGGAAATCCTGCTGCAGAATTTGTGCGAAGAGGCAGTACCCATGCCGCCCGATTACAAACTGATGCCCACCGGCACCGTCGCTCATCTTGAGATTCTCTCGAACTGGAAAGACCTTGAGGGCCATCTGGCCCGCCTGGTCAGCCTGACCCGGCCGCGATCACTTAGAGACTGAGTGACCTACCCTAAGCTTCGTCTTCGATGATCACAGCTGTACCCACAGCCAGCAGCTCGGCCGCACCCCCCATCATGACCGAGGTGGTAAAACGCGCGGTGATGATGGCATTGGCGCCCAGGGACTGAGCGTCGGCGACCATCCGATCCAGAGTCTGTTCGCGGCTTTCTGCGATCAGTTTTGCGTACTCATGTACCTCGCCACCTACGATATTTCGAAAACCGGCCATGATGTCTTTACCTATATGGCGCGCCCTTACCGTATTGCCGCGCACCAGGCCCAGGGTTTTCACGATTTTCTTATTGGCAATGCTTTCACTGGTTACGATGATCATTTTCAAATCTCCACGTCTTTGTATTTGTCGGTCTTGCGCTCAATCAGCCGCTGCCGCAGAACGGAAACAAAAAGTGCTCCCAACCCTAAGTAAACGGCACTGATCAACAGCTTCTCGACCCCGCTTATGGATGAACTGGTAAGGAACATGACTATCGCGATACCGGCGATGGCCAGTAGGCCGCCAATGAATAAAAACCAACCTGTTCCCCGTGATAATTTTACTGCCGTGTCGTCCATCATCTCTCTCCAAATGTCTTTGTTAGTGTCGCCAAGTTGAGCCTGTCCCATCCGTTCCCGCAGTGCCCGCAGGCCTTCCAGGTTTTCCGAACACGCTGAACACGCTTCCAGATGCAGACTCACCAACTGCCGTTTCTGCTGTGTCAGTTCGTCGTCCAGGTACCCCGACAGCAGTTCATTCACATGCGCCTGGGTACGTCTGCCGGTGCTGCTTGCCTCATTCATGATTACTCTCCAAAACCTCTTTCAGGGCCATGCGTGCGCGGTGTAGCCGTGACATGACCGTACCAGCGGCGACATCAAGTACATCCGCGATCTCAGCGTAGGACAGGTCGAGGTAGTCACGCAGCAGGATGATTTCACGTTGACCGGATGACAGCTCTGAAAGCGCCCGCTGCAAGCCCTCATCACGCTGCTGGTTCTCCATGGTCTGCTCCGGAATCACTCCGGGGTCGACCAGTGAATCCACCGGCTCAACCGGACGTCGACGGCGCACCAGATCAACCGCACGATTCCGGACCACACGAAGGAACCAGGGCTTGAACGCTCCTTTGGTCTGGTCGTAAGCCCCGGGGCGCGCCAGTACCGTGGCGAACGCATCCTGTACCGCATCGGCGGCATCCTGTCTGTTGCCGAGAATTTGAATGGCCAGCGCATGTGCGCCCCCACCCAGGTTTACCAGTTCTTGTCGCATATCGATTCTCTTCATGGTCTCATCCACATATACGCAACAGGTCGGACATTTATTCCCGCTTCAGCTCAAGGAACGTGGTTTTTGCAGAAGCCAGACATGCTCATCGAGTCGTGTCAGGCCCTTTTTCCGGAACCGCGGTTCACTGGCCAGGCAGTCTTCTGCGTGGAGGTGCTCTATGCTGTAATGCTCACTGAACAGGCGACGGACCTCGTCGGAAGACACGGAAAACGGTGGGCCTCGCATCTCCTCTTGCGGGTAATCCAGTGTGACCAGCAGTGAGCAGACACCATCATCCAGCAGACCCGTCAGGTGACGGGCATAGTCCCGTCTCATATCTGGAGGCAGGGCGATCAACGATGCCCGGTCGTAGACTGCATCAACGCAGCCGAGGCCCGCTTTTTGCACCGTGAAAAAATCGGCACACAGGATGGACACCCTTTCACCACTCCACGTCACCTTGCCCGGTTGCCCGGCCACCTCGTGGTCCAGCCCGTTTTCAATAAAGAAAGCGCGGGCAGCCATCTCGCTGATCTCTATTCCGGTGACCTGGAAACCCCAGCGTGCCAGCCACAACATATCCAGGCTTTTACCGCACAAAGGCACCAGGATGTGTGCCCCGGGGGAAACCCCCAGCCGATCGATGAAGGACTGCATATGGTTGTTGAATTCATGCTGGTGGAAGCCAATCTCGCCCTTTTCCCACCGTTCATGCCAAAACTCAGCCTGCATGGCGCTTCTCCGGATCAGGCCGACGCACTGGGACGCTCGGAAATTTCGTCATACCAGCGCCTGACATTGGGCCACTGTTCACGCACAGGGAGTTTCACCCAGGTCGCAAAATCGACACACACATAGCCGCCGATATCCGCCATGGTGAACCTGTCCAATGCTATGTAGGGTGATTTCTCGAGCCGCTTATCGAGGACGCACATGAACAGCTCCAGACGTTCGCGCCCGCGCTCCGCCAACTGGGGAATCTGTTTAAAACTCTTCGGCCCGGTCAGGGCACGATTCTCGAAGCCTTTGACGAAATTGCGTAAAGCCTCGGCACCGGCCAGAAACCCTTCCGTCTGGATTTGCTCATGCCAGTTCATCACCAGCGCCTGTTCGCGGGCACCCTGCCCCATCAGGTTGGGATCTGGAAACTCCGATTCCAGGTAATGGCAGATGGCCAGCGTATCGTTCAGGCGGGTTCCATCGCTCAGCTCAAGCACAGGCACCGTACAGCGGGGGTTTATTTTCCTGAACGCTTCGCTGAGTTGTTCTTCGTTACGAAGATCAACCTGAACCGTCAGAATGTCGATCCCTTTTTCAGCGATAAACATGCGTACGCGGCGCGGGCTCGGTGCCGTTTGGCAATCATAAAATTTCATGATTATTTCCCTATTCAAATGCTATTCTGAACCCTTCTATTGTAAAGCGAGATAACGAAAATGCCCGGCTTGTTACCCGATGTTGATCCTGATGGTCTGCTTGAATACTCGGTTGTCTTCACTGACCGTTCGTTGAACCATATGTCAAAAACATTCCAGGGAGTGATGAATGACATTTCCGGCACCCTCAAAACAGTCTACAACGCAGAGGCCGTTGTCGTTGTGCCGGGTGGCGGAACGTATGGCATGGAGGCCGTAGCGCGGCAGTTCGCTACTGACAGGAAATGCCTGGTAATCCGTAACGGATTCTTCAGTTTTCGCTGGTCGCAGATCCTGGAAATGGGTGGCATCGATTCTGAAACCATCGTGATGAAAGCCCGGCCGCAGGGTGATGGCCCGCAGACGCCATTTGCACCGGCACCGGTGGACGAAGTCACCGCAACAATTCGCCGTGAGCGACCCGATATCGTTTTTGCGCCGCACGTTGAGACCTCCTCCGGCATATTGCTGCCCGATGACTACGTGCGCGCTGTCGCCGATGCCGTGCATTCGGTTGGCGGACTCTTTGTGCTCGACTGTATTGCTTCCGGTGAACTGTGGGTCGATATGCAGGCCTGTGGCGTGGATATACTGATCAGTGCACCGCAAAAAGGCTGGAGCTCCTCACCCTGCAGCGCACTGATCATGCTGGGTAAGGAGGCCAGGGAGCGAATTGCTGAAACCACCAGCAGTAGTTTTGCCTGTGATCTGCGCAAGTGGCTGGACATCATGCAAGCCTATGAGAATGGCGGCCATGCCTACCATGCAACCATGCCGACCGACGCCCTCAAAGGTTTCCGGGACACGATGCTGGAAACCGGGGGGTACGGTTTCGAAAAGGTTCGCGCAGAACAAATCGAGCTGGGCCGCAGGGTTCGTGAGTTACTCCAGGGCCGTGGTTTTACCAGTGTGGCCGCCGAAGGTTTCCAGGCACCGGGTGTGGTGGTCAGCTATACCGATGACCCGGATATACAAAACGGCAGTAAGTTCATGCAGCAGGGCCTGCAGATTGCGGCGGGTGTGCCCTTGATGTGTGACGAGCCGGAAAGTTTCAGGACCTTCAGGCTGGGCCTGTTCGGGCTGGACAAACTGCATGACATTGACCGGACTGTCACCCACCTGAACGCAGCACTGGACCGGATCCAGTGATCATTCAGAGCATATTCCCCCGGGGTATTGCCTTGTTAGCGCTATTGTTGCTGAGCCATGCAGCCTGCGCGATGGAAATGCCGCCGATGGGCGCTGCAGAATTGGCCGCCGCCGCGGCTGACTACCAGAACTACTGTGCGCTGTGCCATGGAGCGGACCGCGAAGGTTATGTCAATGATGAGGCGCCTTCGTTGCGTTCAGAGTCTTTACTGAAATCCGGTTACCCCACCCATATGCTGGAGACGGTCGCCTACGGCAGGCGTGGCACCCCGATGGGTGCCTACCTGGATGAAATTGGCGGGCCGATGAATCGCGATGACCTGAACCGGCTATTGCGCTGGTTGAAAGAGCAGGTAGGCGTGGAGCCCATTGATTTACCTCTGGGGCCCATTTCCGGAGATATCGCGCTCGGCGGAAAGCTCTATACCGACAACTGCGCTGAGTGCCACGGCGACAACGGTGAGGGCAATATCGGTCCGGCCATCGGTAACCCGGCCATGCTGTCACTGACTACAGACGCTTTTATACAGTACGCCATTATTAATGGCAGAGACGGCACCGACATGCCCGCTTTCAGCGATACGCTCAGCACCGATGAAATCAACGCCGTTACGGCTTTTATCCGTAGCCGTGCAACCGGCTGGGAAGTAGAAACACCGGCGCTGCGCACCCCGCCAGCAGTCGATCACTACATCATCAACCCGGACGCACTCGCACCTGAATTCAATCTGCAGGATGGCCTGTATGTGAAATCCGCCGATCTGGATAAAGCGCTTAAAGAGAAACGCCGCATGGTGATACTGGATACCCGTGTCACCTCGATGTGGCAAATGGCCAATATCGAAGGCTCGGTACCCATTCCCTACTATTACGATGATTTTGATGGCCTGGCCAAAGATTTACCCACCGACGGCACCTGGATCGTATCTTATTGCGAGTGCCCGAGGGCGGCAGCCGAATCGGTAAACCGCAAGCTGCGGGATCGCGGTTTCGAAAACACGGCCGTGCTATGGGAAGGCATCCAGGGTTGGGTATCCCTGGGTTACCCGGTATCGGTGGGGCAGAACCTGGCCGGCGCAGACGCTAAGTAGGCTCTTCGCCGATCACCGCGAGCGCCTGCAACGCCAGTGGCTCAACCCACTGCCCGAGTGCAGCCGCCTTTTCGTTAGACGCATTGCCGTCCGCAGCCCGTTTGGCGACGCCCTGCACGATGGCCGCCAGCCGGAAGAAACTGAAGGCCAGGTAGAACGGCCAGTTTTCGATGGCATCGATATCCATGCGCCGGCAATAATCGGCCACGTACTCTTCCTCTTCCGGAATACCAAGCGAGTGACGGTCGATACCGGCCAACCCCGGAATCTGCCCACCCTTCGAGGGCATTCTCAATTGCATGCACTGGTAGGCAAGGTCAGCGAAGGGGTGGCCCAGGGTGGATAGCTCCCAGTCCAGCACCGCGATGATTTCAGGTTTGGTTTGATGAAACACCAGGTTATCCATGCGGTAATCACCGTGTACCAGCGCAATCCGGCCGTCGTCCGCAGGCTGGTTTGACTCCAGCCAGGTGATCAGATCTTCCATCGCAGCGATCTCTCGGGTTTCAGAGGCCTGGTATTGCGCGCTCCAGCGGCCCAGTTGGCGCTCGAAGTAGTTACCCGGTTTGCCGTAGTCCGATAGCCCGACAGTGTCCGGTTTGACCTGGTGAAGTTCGGCCAGTACGCGGTTCATTTCATTGTAAATAGCCGTTCGTTCTGCATGACTGTCCAATTGCGGTAAGGCGGCGTCCCAAAAAATCCGACCTTCGCAATAGTCCATGATGTAGAACATCGAGCCGATGACGTCTGCAGATTCACACAGCCTGTAGACCCGTGGCACCGGCACATGACTTGCACTGAGCGAGCTGATAACGCGGAATTCCCGGTCCACCGCGTGCGCTGACTTCAGCAGCTTCCCGGGTGGTTGCCGCCGCAGCACGTAGTTACCTGAAGCGGCACATAACTTGAAGGTTGGGTTGGATTGTCCACCTGGAAACTTCTGCAACCGGGCCGGGCCTGTGAAACCTTCAAGGTTGGCTGACAGGTACTCCAGCAAGCGACCGTCTACAGCCTGTTCTATTTTTGCAGCGTCCATCGGTCAGCTACGGCTGGCAAATTGCCTGGCCATGTTACGTCCCAGCTGCATCATGTGGACCTGGTCAGGGCCGTCCGCCAGCCGCAAGGTCCGTGCATAGGCGTACAGGTGCGCCAGCGGCGTATCCTGGCTGACGCCGACCGCGCCATGGATCTGGATCGCACGATCCAGCACATCCAGTGCCATGTTGGGGGCGATGATCTTGATCATCGCGATCAGGTCCTGCGCACCCTTGTTGCCTTCCCGATCCATTTTATCGGCCGCCTTCAGCGTCAACAACCGGGCCTGTTCCAACTGGCAAACCGATTTGGCGATATCCTCGCGAACGGATTGCTGCTTGATCAGCGGGCGGCCGAACGCGACGCGTGTGTTGGCGCGCTCCATCATCAGTTCGAGACCACGCCGCGCAGCGCCAATCAGTCGCATGCAATGATGTATGCGGCCCGGGCCGAGGCGGCCCTGAGCGATTTCAAAACCACGGCCCTCGCCCAGCAAAAGGTTGCCTACAGGTACCCGCACATCTTTGAAGACAATTTCTCCATGTCCGTCCGGGGCATCATCGTAGCCAAAAACCTGCATCGGGCGGGATACAGTCACGCCGGGTGTGTTAATGGGCACCAGGATCATGGACTGCTGGATATGCCGGTTGCTGTTCTCGGGATCCGTTTTACCCATCACGATCAGGATTTCGCATTCTTTGCGGCAAGCGCCGGATGCATAGAACTTCAGCCCGTTGATCACGTAGTTGTCACCGTCACGAATCATCGAGGTCTCGATATTAGTCGCATCACTGGAGGCCACTTCAGGCTCGGTCATGGCGAAGGCAGAACGAATTTCACCGGCCAGCAAGGGCTCAAGCCAACGCGCTTTTTGCTGCTGATCGCCGTACTGGGCCAACACTTCCATGTTGCCGGTATCCGGCGCAGAGCAATTGAACACTTCCGGCGCCCAGGTGACACAGCCCATTTCCTCGGCCAGCGGTGCATACTCCAGATTGGTCAGGCCGGCACCGTAATCACCATGCTCAACCGGCAGGAACAGGTTCCACAGCCCCGCCTCGCGGGCTTTTTCCTTGAGTTCATTGACAATCGCCGGTGTCTGCCATGGGTTGGCCTTGATTTGCTCTTCGAACAGGGCTTCATTGGGCAAAACATGCTCCTGCATGAATGCCTGGACCTGCTGAATCAGGCCCTTGACCTTATCGCTGTATTCGAAATTCATCGCGGTTTCCACTTGTTCAATTGGGAGAACACACAGTTTATTCCATTAAGGGCATGACTACAGCGGCCAGACAATCAGCAACATCGGAATGCTGATCGCCACCACCAGAACTTCCATCGGCAGGCCCAGCCTCCAGTAGTCACCGAAGCGGAATCCTCCGGGGCCCAGGATCAAGGTGTTGTTCTGGTGACCGATCGGTGTCAGGAATGCACAGGACGCGCCGATCGCAACGGCCATCAGGAAAGTGTCAGCGCTGGAGTTCAACTGGGCCGCTGTACTGATCGAAATCGGTGCCATCACCGCGGCCGTTGCCGCGTTATTCATCAGGTCCGACAGTGTCATGGTCACGATCAGGATCAGAGCCAGCGCAACCACCGGGCTGCCCCGCGCGATATAGTCCAGCAATGACTGCGCCAGTAAGTCGGCGGCTCCGGTTGTCTCCATCGCAACGGCGACCGGTATCAACGCCCCCAATAGCACGATCACAGGCCAGTCGACTGCCTGGTAGAGTTTTCTCAACGGCACGATTCGAAGCAACATCAGGGCCAGCACACCGGTGGCGAAAGAGATGGCGGCTGGCAGCAGGCCAAAGGCTGCCCCGCCGATGGCAAACACCATGACCGCAACCGACAAAATCGTCTTTTTGCGGTCCGGAATCGAAATAGCCCGCGCAGCGAGTGGAACGCAGCCAAAACCAGAGGCAAAACCTGACAGCGAACCCGGCTCACCCTGCACCAGCAAGACATCCCCGGCCTTGATAATGGTAGAGCGTAAACGTTTAACGGAGCGCTGGCCGGTGCGGGAAATTGCCAACAGATTCAGCCCGTAGCGGGTACGCAACCGAACGTTATGGGCGGTGCGCCCGATCAGGCTGGAGTTAGGCATAACCGCAAGCTCCTGCAATACGGTCTCTTCAGCTTCGCCGCCAGTGCCGGAATCCCCCTCTTTTTCCTTCTCTTTGTCCGGTTCCGCCTCTTCGCGGGCATGTTCTTCGAGCACCAGCCCAAGGGCAGACAATGCCGCAGACAATGCTTCAGGCTCCGCTTCGATAACCAGGACATCTCCGGCACGCAGCAGGCGCCGCATGTTCGGAGCGGATACGCGAAACTGGTTGCGGATCATCCCAATGATCTGGGCATCCACCTCTTCCAGAATATTTTCTGCCTCACGAACCGACATGCCCGCTGCTTTTGATTTCTCGGTGATGCGTGCTTCGGTCAGGTAGGCGCCGGTGTCAAAACCCTCCGTGCCTTTTTGTTCACGCGCCGGAACCAGCCGCCAACCCGCCAGCGCAGCAAAAAGCACGCCAGCTACCGCCACGGACAGGCCAACCGGCGTGTAGTCGAACATGCCAAAACTGCCCAGGCCGTTCTTTGCGCGAAACGCCGAAACAATCAGGTTGGGCGGCGTACCGATCATCGTCGTCATGCCGCCGAGAATGGTGCCAAACGCCAACGGCATCAGAACCTTGCCAGGCGGCAACTCCAGCCGCCGGGCAATCTGAATGGCCACCGGCATCAGCAAAGCCAGGGCCCCAACGTTGTTCATAAAGGCAGAAAGCACGGCACCAAGGCCGGTAATCGCAGCGATCGTCAAGGTCGGACCGGCCGTGGTTGGCAGCGTTTTCTGCACCAGCAGATCAACCGCTCCGGTCGATTGCAGGCCCCAGCTCAGGATCAGCACGCAGCCCACGGTGACAACCGCCGGATGACCGAAACCCGAGAAGGCCAGTTCGGAAGGCACCAACCCGGCAAACACGCAGGCCAGCAGGCAGCCGAGTGCAATAATGTCGTGCCGCCAGCGCCCCCATAGAAAAAAGCCAATGGTTGCCGCGAGAATAATTAGAATTTGTATTTGTTCCAGGGTCATAAACTTAAGGCGTGCCCATTTCTTCGTTGCTATTAAAACAGTTTAATTAAAAGCAATTTTCTGCATCTTTATCTACGATAATTGATCCGGAACAACATTTTCACTTTAAAAGAACGGCAGAATGCTAAAGCCACGCATTTTTCTTAGTCATCGGTAGAGGAGGAACACATCAATGTCCAGTGGAAATACATTTTCCAAAATGTTCGGGCAATCACCATTCAAGGCGTTGCAAAAACATATGCGCGCGGTAGTGGAGTGCGCTCACGAGGTCCAGCCCTTGATTGTGGCCCTGACCGAAGGCGACCAGGCCCGGGTGATCGAACTGAAAGAGCGGATTTTTGAACGCGAAGCAGAGGCCGATACCATAAAGCACCAATTGCGTGCCAACTTGCCCAAGAGCCTGTTCATGCCCGTGGATCGCAGAGACCTGCTGGAAGTTCTGCAACTGCAGGACACCATAGCCAACGTCGCACAGGATATCGCCGGCCTTCTGATCGAACGGAAAATGACGATTCCGGATTTCCTGCGCGAACCATTGATTGTCCTCACGGCCCGTTGTGTTGACACCGTTGATCACGCCGCGAAAGTCATCGAGGAACTGGATGAAATGCTGGCCATCGGTTTTCGCGGGCGCGAAGTAGACCGGGTTGATGAAATGCTGACAGAGCTTAACCTGATCGAAGATGAAACGGACGAGTTGGGCATTGCCCTGGCGCGTGCGCTGTTCGATCACGAAAGTGAGCTAGATCCGGTATCCGTGATGATGTGGTACCAGATCATCGAATGGGTCGGCGACCTGGCCGATTATGCCGAAAAAGTAGGCGATCACCTTCGCCTCATGATAGCCAAGTAGAGGGGACCGACATGGAAATTATTGCTACATACGGAACCATCTTACTGGTCCTCGCTGTTGTCTTCGGTTTTTACATGACCTGGGGTATCGGCGCCAACGACGTTGCCAACGCGATGGGAACCTCTGTGGGTTCTGGCGCCATCACGGTCAAGCAAGCCATCATTATTGCTGCCATTTTTGAATTTACCGGTGCCTTTATTGCCGGAGGTAACGTTACCTCTACCATTCGCAAGGGGATCGTCGATCCCAGTGGCCTGGCGGATAGCCCGGAAATCCTGGTGTATGGCATGCTGGCCTCCTTGTTGGCCGCGGCCGTGTGGCTGATGATCGCGTCATGGCGCGGCTGGCCTGTCTCTACCACTCACTCCATCGTCGGTGCGCTGGTGGGTTTTGCCGTCGCCGGTATCGGCGTGGAAGCGGTTCAATGGGGCAAAATCGGACAGATTGCCGCCAGCTGGATCGTCTCCCCTGCACTGGGTGGCTTGATCGCCTACCTTCTGATGATGAGTATTCGAAAAGTCATTCTGAATACCGAAAACCCGTTTGAAAGTGCCAAAAAATGGGGCCCGGCCTACGTATTCCTGGTCGGCTTCATCATCTCGCTGGTTACGATGTTCAAAGGACTCAAGCACCTGAACCTGGAGCTCTCTGTTTCACAAAGCTTCATGGGCGCGGTAATTTTCGGCCTTTTTACTGCGTTTATCGCCTGGCTGATGATGCGCAAAATTGAGGTCGATAAGGATGCTGACCGCGACTACCATTTCGCCAGCGTGGAGAAGATCTTTGTTCCGATGATGATTTTTACCGCCTGCGCGATGGCGTTTGCCCATGGCTCTAACGACGTGGCCAACGGTATCGGACCGCTGGCGGCCGTTGCCAGCATCATCATGTCCGGCGGCGAAGTCGCACAAAAAGCGGCCCTGCCGTTGTGGATCCTGATTCTTGGTGGCACCGGTATCGTTATCGGTCTGGCCACTATGGGCTATAAAGTCATGCAGACCATCGGCACGCGGATTACCCAGTTGACGCCCAGTCGCGGTTTTTGTGCAACGCTGGCAGCAGCGGCAACGGTGGTGCTTGCATCAAGGACCGGATTGCCGGTATCAACCACGCATATCGCCGTTGGCGCCGTCATTGGTGTAGGCCTGGCGAGAGGCGTTGGTGCAATCGATCTACGGGTCATTGGTGGCATCGTTGTTTCCTGGGTTGTAACACTTCCCGTGGGTGGCATCCTGGCCGCGCTGTTTTTCTTTACCCTCAAAGGCATGTTTGGTTCAGGTTCATAAATAAGCAGGGGCCGGGTTCTCCGGCCCCTGCCCTTTACCCATTAGTCGTGATAGTTTTGTAACCTGGGTCATTCGAGGAACCGGCTATGTCCGAAACCATCAATGCTTATCTCAACGTCAATGTTGATTCGCCCATCCTGGTAGCCACCGATTTTTCGGAGGACTCAAAAGCAGCCCTGCTGTGGGCCTGCGCGTTCGCTGGCTGTACCGGCGCCCCGTTGGTTCTGCTGCATGTCGTACACGATCTCGCCTCTAATCCGGGGTTTTATCACCCGGATAAAACGAATTTCATGGAGCCCATGCAGGATGTCGCAGAATCCATGATGGAAGAATTTCTTACCCGGGTGCGAAGTGAGCACCCTGAGCTGGCCATACTCTCCAACGTGGCTGTGCAGTTTGTACCCGGTTTGCCTCCCAGCCGTATTGTAGAAGTGTCCGGCCTCCTGAAGGCCAGCCTGATTGCCATGGGCTGCTGCGGCATGACCAGCCATTCACATAAACGGCTGGGTGCGGTAGCTGAGCGGGTAGCTGAAAAATCAGTGATCCCGATCGTGCTGCTCAAATCTCTGGACCCCAACATGCCGGACAAGAAAGCGCTGAAGAAAAAAGAAAAACGGCTGAAAAAAGACCGGCGAAAACTAAAAGAAATACTGGGCATAAAAAATAAAACAAAAACAGAAGGGGACGTGAATGGATAACCCTATTGCGAGTTTTGGTTTGTGGGCTGGACTGTTTGGTGGTCTGGCCCTTTTCCTTTTTGGGATGGACGTAATGACCCAGGCGCTTAAATCAGCGGCCGGAGATTACATGAAGGACATCCTGGGGAAACTAACCAGAAATCGTTTTGTAGGGGTTGGCATGGGCGCTTTTGTTACAGCGATCATCCAGTCTTCATCAGTGACAACCGTGATCCTGGTCGGCTTTATTTCAGCCGGCCTGATGTCCATGTCACAAAGCGTAGCCGTGATCATTGGCGCCAACATTGGCACCACCATTACGGCCCAGATTCTTGCCTTCAAAGTCACCAAGATCGCTCTTCCCCTGGTTGCGGGCGGCTTTTTACTCTCGGCCACAGCCAAGAAAGAAAACTGGCGGCAGACCGGCATGATCATCCTGGGTCTCGGCCTGGTGTTCTACGGCATGAGCATAATGAGCACCTCGTTGAATCCGCTGCGCACGTACGAGCCGTTTGTTCAATTCATGATTTCGATGCAGAACCCACTGTTGGGCGCTGCTGTCGGTGCCCTGTTTACCGCCGTAGTCCAGTCCTCGTCCGCAACCACCGGTATTCTCATCGTGATGGCATCGCAGGGCCTGATAGGGCTGGAATCAGCCATTGCCATCGCACTGGGCGCCAACATCGGCACCTGCGTAACGGCCGGCCTCGCCAGCATCGGTAAGCCGAGGGAGGCGGTTCGTGCCGCGGTAGTCCATACCCTGTTTAATGTCTCCGGAGTCCTGATCTGGATTGCTTTTATCCCCCAGCTTGCCGAGTTTGCCTACTGGATTTCTCCGAGCTCCAGCGGCCTGACCGGCACAGCTCAACTGGCCGCTGAAACACCGCGCCAGATTGCCAATGTCCATACGTTTTTTAATGTCATCAACGCCTTTCTGTTCATCGGCTTCACCACCCAGATCGCCCGGCTGGCGGAGTGGATGATTCCCGACCGGCCGATACGGCTGGACCAGGCCATGCTGCCCAAGTACCTGGATGATGATCTTTTATCCACACCCTCCATTGCGCTGCAAGCAACGCGCCAGGAAGTCAAACGGCTCGGTAAGCGGGTGCGTAAGATGGTCAGGAACATCATGCCGGCAGCCATCACCGGGACACGTGCTGAACTTGAAGCTATTGCAGAGATGGATAAGGTTGTCGATGCCCGGCATTTGGCCATCATCGAGTTCCTGGGCCAGGTCAGCCTGGCGAAACTTTCAAAACGCCAATCCAAAGAGCTGATGCAACTGGCCGAGATTGCGAATGACCTGGAACACATCGGTGACCGGATAGCGACCAGCATGGTTACCTCAGCCAGCAAAAGAATTGATGAAGATGTCAATGTTTCACCACAAACTGCCGAGATCCTCTCCAATTATCATCGGGAGGTGCTGGCCACCCTGGACGATGCGTTGAAAGCAGTCGCCTCACAGGATGCCAGCCTGGCGAAAGAAGCCCGGCAGCGTAAGAAGGATGTAGGTCAGCTATCCAGGGACATCGCAGCGCACGGTCTCGACCGCCTGACTGCCGATGAACCGAACCGCCTGAAGACCTATGCCCGCGAAATGGAAGTGATGGAAATTCTGAAAGGCGTGTTCACTCTCGCCCGCAGGATTGCTCAAACCCAACGCTGACCCTTGACGCCCGTCAATGTCCGCTTTTGCCTTTTGTATTTAACTACCAGGAGTGGGTTATTTCGGCGATTAGCCGTGTCTCGCAGGCCCTGTCATCTGGTTGTCATATTCGGGCGGTAGCTTAGACAAATTCAGGTCCATCCATCGGGAGAGTCAAATGCATTTACGTAACAACTTTATCGTTTTATTCATGGTCGCTACCACTGCCATGCTTTCGGCTTGTGGTGGCGGTGAACGGCGCCAGGTCATTCAGAATAAAGGCTCCGATACGCTTGTCAACGTGGCCCAGGCCTGGGCCGAAGAATATCAAACGGTGAATCCGGCCGTTGTGGTGGCCGTCAGTGGCGGTGGTTCCGGCACCGGAATCGCGGCGCTGATCAATGGCACGGTGGATATCGCCAATGCCAGCCGATCAATCAAGGACAAGGAAATCAAGCAGGCCAAGGACAATGGTCAGGATCCCGTCAAACACGTGGTCGGTTTTGACGCTCTTGCTGTTTACCTGCACGCGGACAACCCGATGGACGAAATCAGCATTGAGCAACTGTCTGAAATCTATGGCGACGGCGGCAGCTACCTGAGCTGGACTGATCTCGGCGTTGAAGTTCCGGGTTGCAAGGACCAGGAAATCGTCGTGGTCAGCAGGCAGAACAATTCAGGCACCTATGCCTATTTCCGTGAAGCCGTGCTGGGTGATGGCGACTTCAAACTCGGCACCCGTGATATGCACGGCTCCAAAGACGTGGTTGACCTGGTTGAAAACACACCCTGCGCAATTGGTTACAGCGGCCTGGCCTATGCTACAGAGCACGTCAAACTCGGCTGCATCGCGCAAACAACCGGCGGTGACTGCACCAATCCGTCGGTAGCCTCCGCACTTGACGGCAGTTACCCGATCGCCCGTCCACTGTTCATGTATACAAATGGCCAGCCAACCGGGTTTATCGGCGACTACATGAAGTGGATAATGAGCAATGATGGCCAGTGCATTATCCTGAACAAAGGCTATGCGCCGGCGGTTGAGGTTGATTGCGGCTGATTTCATTATTAACACTGATCACAGCGGGAAATAGATATGAGTCATCTTGAAGAACGCATGGAAACGGACCTGAACTACATCCGTGACTGGTTATGGAAACTTGGCGACGACGTAGAGGATGCATTGCGACGGGCCAAGAAAATCCTCCTGCTGAGAGATGCCGACCAGGCCTATGACATTATCCTGGGTGACCTTCCCATCAACCGGGCTTCCCGCCAATGTGATCGCTTGTGCCATACCTTTATTGCACGGTACCTGCCCGGTGCAGGTGCCTTGCGGGAAATGGCCTCCACCATCCGGGTCAATGTGGTGCTCGAGCGGATGGGTGATTACGCGGTGACAATTTCCCGCGAGGCGTTACAACTGGAGGAACCGCTACCTGAGAGGTTCTCCTCAAGAATTGATCTTTTGGCTGATGACGCGATTGAAATCATGTCTGAGGCACGCAAAGCCTTCCGTGAAGGTAATGCCGAAAGAGCCATCGCGCTGATGCAGGCTGCTAAAAGGATGGAGGGCCGCATGGATACGTTCTACGAGGAGCTGTTCGCGGCCGAAGACCGACTGGACGGCGCCACGATGATGGTGATTTTTGTCGTCTTCAACATGTTCAAGCGGGTCGCTGACCAGGCCAAGAACATCTGTGACCAGACGGTGTTTGCGGTTCGTGGCGTTGCCAAGCTACCGAAAGTCTATCGCGTCCTGTTCCTTGACCAGACCGGCTCCGGAACCGGCCAGCTGGCAGCAGCTATCGGTCGCAAGAATTTTCCGGAAACCGCGGAGTTCTCGGTCGCTACACCAGGCGGTTCAGATGCGCTGGCGGAAGACCTGCGTGGCTTTCTCGTGGAAACAGGCCTGCCGGATGAAGACCTCGCAACAGAATCACTGGAAGCACTGGAACGTGATTTCTCTGATTACACCGTACTGGTCAGCGTCAACGGCAGAGTGCCTGACTATGTCCAAAAAGTGCCTTTCCATACGTCTGCTTTGAATTGGTCCCTACCGGCTGACGCTGACCGCGCTGCCCAGTATCGGTTTTTACGCGATGAGATCATCAGCCTGGTCACCCTGATGGCCGGCGAAGGTTCGGAGCGGACCTGACCTGATGGAGACAAAATCGCCCCCGGTAAACACCGGCGTTGATGCCGGCTTCGACAAGCTGAATTTCGACTGGTACATCGATAAGGCCGTACAGGTCCTTGTCTTTATGGGCGGAATTTCCGCCGTCATCTTCATCATCGGGATTTTCGTCTTCATTTCAAAGGAAGGCTTTGGATTCCTGATCGGTGAGTTCAACTTCAAGGAGTTCTTCTTTTCGCCAAACTGGCGACCGACTTCGCAAAACAAGGAGACCTTCGGCATCCTGGCCCTGGTTGCGGGAACGGCGAGCGTGACCGGCCTGGCCATGCTGATCGCCATCCCCTTCTCGCTCGGAACGGCTATCTTCATCGCTGAGTTCGCCAGCGGTAAAACCCGTGAGTTCCTGAAGATAACGGTCGAGTTGCTGGCTGCCATTCCTTCCGTGGTCTGGGGTTTCATCGGGCTGGCCAT
>CAYUBS010000002.1:0-10289 GCA_964443145.1 uncultured Wenzhouxiangellaceae bacterium
CGGCCTCGCCACTGTGTACCGTGTGGGTAGGCAAGCCAAGGGCATTCGTCAGGACCTCGTCCCGGAAAACATCCGTGACATCCATCGGGTGTACGGTACTGCCCCAGCATAGACGGTCGTTGCAGCCCTGGATGATGCCGGGCGCTCCGGGAAACTGCACACCGCCGACCGAGTAGCTATCCTCACCCATTTCATGTACCAGGTTACTTTCGTGGAAAGTGGCCGGGGTATTCAGAGCAAGGTGGGGATCGTTGGCTACCAGGGGATATCCGCTTTCTGTGTATTTACCACTGACGGCCCATTCGTTACTGCCCTTGACCTTCTCTCTTGGATTGAGCGTATGAGCCAACAGCGGCAGTTTCTGGAACCGATCCTGAACATTCATTGCCATCAGCAAAGTGGATTCAGGGACCAGTGTTGGATTAATGGTGGGATCACCTGTTGCTTCCTTGACAGATGCCCCCACCGATTCAGTCGAGGATTGCCCGATGCCACCGATGCTGCCAAGGAAACCGGGGACCGTCACACGCCCGTCGGGCGGTTGGGACCGGTTAATGTCTTCAAAAAAGAGCGCGGTACCATCAAAACCGACAACCTGACCAACTGCCTGGTAGGTTCCAAGATCGATAGTCGCCGAAATATCCAGATCAAACGAAAGACCAAAGCCCAGCAATTTGACATAGGAAAGTGAATCGTAGGGCGTCCAGGAATCAACCCGTGTTAGCTCGAGGGGCGTGTATTCCGGTGGCAGAGGATTAGTCGCCAGCCAGGTATTGACCCCATTGGCATAGGATTGCAGCAATCCCCGGGTTTCTGCATCAGCCTCTTGCCAACTGGTCAATGCGCCCCGCGCCAAGCCCAGGGTTCTTAACTGTATATCGTTGGGAATTGCCGGGCTTCCGAGCAGCTCAGCCAGTCTTCCCTGCGCTACTTTGCGAAAATAGTCCATCTGGAAGAAGCGGTCACGTGCATGGATATAGCCCTGCACAAATGCGACGTCGAGTTCAGACTGTCCTGTGATCGTTGGCACCCCGTACTGGTCTTCTGTCACCACCACGGTTTCGCTCAGGCCGGCAAAATTGAAATCTTCGGCAATAGCGCTTTGTGCTGAAAAGAAGGAACTGGATGCGATAAGAATCTGGAGCGGAAGGGTACGGCGAAACAACCGGGATGAACTGGACATATACAAAGATCCCCAATACGAGGTTAATATTTGAGAGCCGTGAGGCCCCGACTTATATTTTCTAACTATATACCCTCAGTGCGCTGAGTCCAAATCACTCCTGCAATTTAATGGTCTGCAGTAAATCTTCTTTGCGCTTACTCATCAGGTCAAAGCTGTAACCTGGAATCCGGTAAGCCCAGCCACTGACCCGGCTATTGATCTTGCGGGCACGTTCCCCGGTGTCGCCTGATCCTTCAGATTCGTCCATCTCCACGGTTACAGCCGTCGTGTAGATCGATGCCCGCAAACGTATCCAGTATTCCGGATCGGCCGCCTCATCCCCGTTGGCCACCGGGCCAGGCTGTAACTCCGTATCCAGCACCAGACCATCAGCCGTCAGCAACCGGAAGTGGACCGCACTGCCCCAGTCAAAATCGCCATCCGGAGTGACTGAGTCCAACTCCAGTTGAGCCATCGCATTGGCCAGGCTGTTTACACTCCAGGCAGACTTGATCTCCTGCCCGGCGGGAACGTCCTGCAGCAAAAAATCCTCATCCTCAGCAGATATCCGCATTGCCTTGAAGGACGCGCCGTCCGGGTGGACCACCTCGAACTCAACCACCTCGGCATCTGAAATATCGACAATACTCTTGTCCAGCCACTCAATAGCTGTGGCCGGAATATCCAGTGAGGCATCGATCAATACGCTGGCGGGGGAGCCAACCATCCGCGCGTACTGGCCTGTTCTACCCTGCGCCCTGTTACCTATGATCAGCGCCGGCAACTCACTGTCCGCGGAAAACTCAATCATCACGCCGCCGGCTTGTTCCATTGAAACGTCTTCGACGCCCAACCGGGGATAATAGTCGGGGTTGGATGTCTTTACCTCGATCACACGGGCACTGGAAAGCTCCGACAGAAGCTCTTTCACTCTGGTCCAGTTGGCCGGATAGGAAGACGCCTCCTCCAGCTCCCAGCCGTCCGTGCCACGCGTGAGCGTGCCGATGGTGACACCACCTGCCGCAGTCAGGCGCAGCCAGTCAATCTCGTTGACCTGCGCCTCAAGGTCCGGAAGAAATTCTCCCGGCTCCATACTACTTTCCCTGCCTGTTTTGCCCGGCAGCAGAAGGACCAATGACGCCACGATAAACGTGGCAAACAAAAGCAACGAGAAGTGTTTCCTGCTCATGCCTTGCCAGCCTCTACCAAATGCGGTTGATTCTGGCGCTTACGCCGGCGCGCACCGTATACCAGCGCCACCACCATAACGATCGCCGGAACCAGCGCGATATTCAATAATTTCAGACGGGCGCCCAGTCGGTTAATGTCCCGTTGCAAGTCATGCTGCACCTGCCGCAACTCGCGCCTGATTTCCAGCTTGCGGTCGACAAAGCGCTGAATCTCCAGTTGCTGTTCTTCACTGATGACCGTCAGTTCGCCCTCGCCTTTCGCCGCTTGCAACCCGGTCAACTTGCGTTCCGTGTCTTCCAGCTCAATCTGCAGGCGTTCTTCGGTCGCACGGTAGGACTGCTCGGCAGCAACCCGGATCTCGTCCACGCGGTCGAAGGGCCGCCCGGAACTGGCCCGTGTCCGGATGCTGATGAGGTTGGCATCGCCCAGCATATTGTCGACAGCGTTGATGACCATTGATCCGTTATCAGCAAATGACGAGGTTACGTCCTGGCCGAAAAAGGGTTGCTTCTGAACCCACGTCCAGTCGGTCAACAAGTCAGTGTCAGCAAACATCAGCACGTTGATTCCTGCTTCGCCGGATTTCTCCAGGTGTGATTCTGCCAGGCCTTCCGGCGCAGGCATTCCCGCTGAGGCCGCACCGGTAATCCTGGCAGCCAGCGCATAGCGTTCCCCGGTCGGGTTGAAACCGCTCATCAGTTCTGCCGGATTTGAAAGAAAGCGCAGGCGTGAGGAGTCCATCGGGGCGGCGTTTTCACTGCTCTGAACCAATGGATCGAAGTGAGTTTCCGCCCCTTCCGCGGGAGCGAACCAGCCGGATGAGGAGATGTTCACCAACTCAAGACCGGCACTGACGATGTCATCACCATTAAGGCCATCAGACGGCACAGACAGGATACCGATATGCCGGGAGCCAGCGTTCCCGGCGCCAAATTGCAGGTCGCCCACTACCCGTGCCGGGTCGAATTCCACCCCCCAACTTTCCAGTAGCCCCCCCAGCGAGGAGGCACTGCCCGCCTGCATCTGGGCCATCGGATCATTGGGATTGCCACGGTCCGACTCGGCGTAGGGGTCGAGGAAAAGAATCAGGTGGCCGCCACCCAGCACAAACTGTTCAACCTGGTATAGCAGGTCATCTCCCAGATTCTTCGGGTGAACCAGCAACAATACGTCGAGACCGGCAGGCAGTTCACCGGCCTCAGGTTCAATTTCCTGCACATCGAACATCTGGCCTAACTGCTCATAGATAACCCAGGCTTCCTGTGGTGACTGGGTCGCCGGATTGAAGCCGGGCCCCATCGCCAGAGAAGACAACAGGCCAAGCGTCTTCCTTTCCGGGTTGCCCAACGAGGAGATCATCTTGGCCAGATCGTACTCCAGGAACATCTCTTTTGATGGCTGCAGGAAGGGCATCGCCTGAACGTCATCTATCGCGTTACTGCCGGCCAGTCCCAGGTAAAGGGTCTCTCCTGAAGCACCCACCGGCACGGCCTGCAGGCCAAAAGCCGCTGCCTGGTCTTCCTGCTCAGAAAATGGCACGGGATCAACCCGCTTCAGGATGAGCTTGCCATCACTATGGCTGACAAATTCCTCAACCATTTCGTCGACCCGCTGCGCATAGCTGCGCACCTGGGGTAGTTCACGGCTGGAATCCTGCGAAAAGAAAAGATACAGGGTCACCGGTTCCTGCAGGTCATCCAACACACTCAGACTGCCTTCACTGAGTGTGTAAAGTCCGTTTTCGGTGAGGTCGAACCGCAAGCCCCGCAATACCCTGTCAGACAGCATACTGAGCGCAATAAAAAGCACCAGCAACAGCGCCAGTGATCCGAGTAAGTAAGTTGATTTTTTCTGCATGGCTACTCTCTCAGTCCGCTTTTTTCGCATCGAGTACAAAGGTATTCGCCAACAACCAGAAGGTAATTACCAGGGCGAAATAGACCAGGTCCCGCAAATCGATGACGCCCTTGGAAAGGGTTGAGAAATGCACCAGGAAGCTGAAATTCGCCACCGCATCCAGCAGTGATTGTGGCGCCCAGCCACTGAACAAATCCATAACCATGGGCAAGCCGCTGAGCATGAAGCCAAAACACACGACGATACTAAGAATGAACGAGACGACCTGGTTACGACTCAACGCAGACATGCAGGATCCAATCGCCAGGAAACCTCCCGCCATCAGCCAACTGCCAATGTAGCCGGCAAAAATAATGCCGTTATCAGGCTCGCCGAGGTAGTTGACAGTCAACCACATGGGAAAGGTCAGCAACAGCGCCAGCCCGATGAAAAACCAGGCAGCCAGGAATTTGCCGACAACCGCCTGCCAGGTAGTTAAAGGCAACGTAAGCAGTAACTCAACGGTACCCGAACGCCGCTCTTCGGCCCATAACCTCATGCCGATCGCGGGCACCAGGAACAGGTACAGCCAGGGATGAAACTGGAAAAACGGTGCAAGATCCGCTGTGCCCCGGTCATAAAACCGACCAACATAAAACGTAAAAACCCCGGACATTACCAGGAAGATCACGATGAACACCCAGGCGACCGGCGTCGAAAAGTAGCCCGCTAACTCCCTGCGCGTTACGTTGATGATTGACTGCATTCCCTGTCGCATCATGATGCCCCCCCTCGCGTAATCTGGCGAAAGACCTCGTCCAGGCGCCCCGCCTCGAGGCGTAACTCGCTGACTTTCCAGTCGCGCTCGCGCACGGCGTCTGAAATCACTTCAAAAAGCTTACAGCCCGGAGCGGGGAACACGGTCAACTCGCCCTCTCTAAGCTCTACTTTTCGCGCCTGCGGCAATTCGCTGAGTACGCTGGCGGCGCGCTCGGGCTGCTCTACCACCAACGTGACCGCGTCATGGTAACGCGATCGTGCAATCAGGCCGGATGGAGTGTCGTCCACCAGTAAGCGACCGTCTGAGATGATCATGGCCCGGTTACACAGCGCATGAACCTCCTCCAGCAAATGAGTGGAGATGACAATGATCTTCTCACTGGACATTTCCCGGATGAGCCGCCTGACTTCATGCTTCTGGTTGGGATCCAGGCCATCGGTGGGCTCATCCAGGATCAATACCCGCGGGTCATGGAGGATCGCCTGCGCGAGTCCGACCCGGCGTTTGTAGCCCTTGGACAACGTTTCGATGGTTTGTTCCGGCACGCGATCCAGGTTAAGCCGCTCGATTGCAGCCCCGGCGGCCCGCAGTGCCTTTTTACCCTGAAAGCCGCGGGCACGGGCGATAAACTCAAGAAATTGCCGGACAGTCATCTCGCTGTAACTTGGCGCACCCTCGGGCAGGTAGCCAATGCACCGCCGGGCGGCCAATGAGTCGGTGACGATGTCGTGCCCATTGACCAGCGCGGTACCCGATGTCGGCGCAAGAAAACCCGTCAACATTTTCATGGTGGTTGACTTGCCCGCGCCATTGGGCCCGAGGAACCCCAACACTTCTCCTGCGGTAACCTCAAAACTCAACTCGTTAACCGCTACCAGGCTGCCATATGTCTTGGTCAATTTCCTGGCGTCTATTCTTAATTCATCCATGAGTTAACCTCATGTTTAATCTCCCACACGATCGTACCCTGCAAAAATTCAGGTGCTCGAAAACAAAAATCAAGCCCACCCTTTCTTCATTTCTTCAATGCCTGTATGTTGGCTGCCTGACCCCGGTATCCCCAAACACTCAATTATCGTATAAAAATGGTTTCGCTGGAATTTAAAGAATTAGATCATATGCCGGAGGGGCTCCTTGAGCGTCCGGCTTCCGCGTTATACCAGCAAATCGACAGCCCAACCCTGATTCATCTGGAAGGCCGCAACAAACGCCCACTGGTTGTTACCGTGCTTCAACATGGTAATGAAGTTACCGGCTGGGAGGCGTTACGCCGCCTGCTGAAAAATCACTACCAGCAGGAAACCCTGCCGCGGTCCCTGCTCATACTGATCGCAAATCCGCAGGCCGCGAAACATCGACTGCGCAGGCTCGACGACCAACCCGACTTCAATCGCTGCTGGCCGGGCGGTAAACAAGCGGACAGCACCTACACCCGTTTGTTCCGCAAGATCCACGATCGCATGAGAGAACTGAACCCGCTGGCGGTTATCGATATTCATAACAACACCGGGCTCAACCCCCATTATGCGGCAGTTAACGAGATTCGGTCAGATAATCTTCGCCTGGCCTCGCTTTTTTCATCCAAGGTGGTCTACTTCACGATGCCGGCCGGCACCTTGTCGCTGTCGATGTCAGAATACTGCCCATCATTGACCCTTGAATGCGGACAGGCTGGTGAAATCCATGGCACGGACCATACGCTGGCTTTCCTGGAAACCTGTCTGAACCTGGAAACCATTTCCCATCATCCGGTGCAGGCGGATGCGGTACACCTGTTTCACATGGTTGCCACGGTGTATGTCAATGATAACGTGCTGTTTGGTTTTGGCCGCGTACCTGCGGAACTGGCTTTGCGGGAAGACCTGGACAAGTTCAATTTCTGCGAACTGCCTGCGGGCACCTCGTTCGGCGATCTGCACCAACCCACCAAACGACCATTGGTGGCGGTCAACGCCGATGGCGATGACGTAACGGATCAGTATTTTATGTTCGACGGCGACCAGGTTGAAACCACGCGGGAAGTCATGCCGTCGATGCTGACACTCGATCGCAGGGTCATCCAGCAGGATTGTCTGTGTTACCTGATGGACAGAATCCACTACGAATTTGACGAGGAAGTCACCGGTCCCGACCTGTTACCGGAAGCTATCCGCCGCTCCGACCGACCGGGAGATCCGCCGGCCTGACACTGCAACCATGACTTCTGTCACTAGTGGCAACAGGCCCGAATAACCAATGATTAATACAGTTAAACGTCACGGGAGCGCAGCATGAGTATGTGGACAATGATCGTTATCCTTGGAGTAAGCGGAATGGTCCTCGAAGCCTGGCGACATCACACCAAGGCCCGCAACAGTTCGAGTGCGGACAAAGAGGAACTTGAAAAACTGCACCAGCGCCTGGATAAAATGGACAGCGAACTGCGTGAGCGGGTTGAAACACTCGAGCGCATCGTCACCGACAACAAGGACGACCTGAAGCGCCAGTTCGATTACCTCGATAAGGCAAGTTGATTACTGCCTGCCTATATCTGCCCCAGTTCGAACGCTTTGAGTACGGCCCGTGTCCGGTCGCGCACGCCCATCTTGGACAAGATATTTGAAACGTGGTTCTTGACCGTTCCCTCGGCCACGCCGAGGGAATTGGCAATTTCCTTGTTACTGTATCCACCGGCCATCAACCTGAGAATCTCCGTTTCCCGGTCGGTCAGCGGGTCGGGCTGCTCCAGGCTGGAGAATTCGTTCTTCAGATTCGCCAGGCCTTTCAGCAGGCGCTGGGTAACCGCAGGCTTCACGATGGAACCGCCTTCAGCGACCGTCTTCACCGCATTCACCAGGTCAGCAAGGGCCACGTCCTTGAGTAGATAACCGCGGGCGCCGTACTGGATGCCCGCCAGTACCAGTTCATCATCATCAAAAGTCGTCA
This sequence comes from uncultured Wenzhouxiangellaceae bacterium, assembly GCA_964443145.1. Taxonomy (GTDB): domain Bacteria; phylum Pseudomonadota; class Gammaproteobacteria; order Xanthomonadales; family SZUA-36; genus JAHEFT01. The sequence goes on from CAYUBS010000002.1 coordinate 7,899, forward strand.
GGATGATGGTCGGCGGTAAGATCTCTTTTTCCGACAGCTCGCGCAGAACATCCAGACCTGACATACCCGGCATGCGCATATCCAGCAGAACCACATCCGGGTTGACCTCCGGAATCATGCGTATCGCCTCAGCCCCGTCGGCGGCCTCCGCCACCACTTCGATTTCTTCAGAAAGTTCCAGCAGGCTGCGTACGCCTTTGCGGACCAGGTTCTGGTCGTCCACCAGCATCACATTAATCATCTACATCCCCTCCACGGGTATCCACGCACGCAGGGAAAATCCTGCACCGGGATTTGATTCAATTTTCAATTCACCATCCAGCAGACGCAACCTTTCCGCCATGCCGTTGAGTCCGTTCCCTGTTTCAATTTTGTCGACACCACGCCCGTCGTCTCGTGCAGTCAGTGCCTCTCCATCCACGTCCTGCACCAGGCTGATCCATAAGTTCTGGGCCTGTGCATGACGTACGCTATTGGTAATCATTTCCTGTGCACACCGCAATAGCACCTGGGCGCGCCGTGGATCGGTCATCGACAACTCTGACGGCAAATCCAGGTGAATAACAGGCTCCGGAACGCCGCTAACCAGTGTTCTAAGCGCCGCGGCCAGATCGACCTGGTCATCAATGCGCATGTCATTGACCACCTCGCGAACGTCGGCCAATAGCAATTTGGCCAGCGAATGCGCCTGTTGTACATGCTCCAGTGCCCGACCGTCCACCAGGTGGGTCGCCACTTCCAGATTAAGGGTCAGCGCGGTCAGGTGGTGTCCTACCAGATCATGCAATTCCCGTGCGATTCTGACCCGCTCGGCGATGCGGGTATTGTCCGCCAGCAGTGCCTGGGTTGCACGCAACTCAAAATTAACTTTTCGCAGGGCGTCCCGCGCTATGTGCTGACGCAGAGCAACAACACCACTCATAAAGGCAAATAATGATATTCCGAGAAACAGCCCCCCGGCGAATGCCGCTTCGCTGAATGATATGTCAGGAATGAAAGTGATCACTAGTACCAGTAGTACATTCTGCCCCACCAGCCAGCCAATGGCCGATGCCGCAGGCAGCATCCAGGGAAGCAAGCCTGCAACGATCAGCAACAAGATTCCACCCAGCGATGTTTCTGTCATCACGCTCACGCCAAGCGCACAGACTGTCAGTATGGAAATAGTGACCAGCCGATGCGACAGGGTAGACCGTACCGGCAGGGCTTTAACCTGGTTCCAGTAGGTTAGTCCAAACACCAGGTGCATCAGCCACCAGGCCAGGTACGGGCCGGTATTCAATGGGTCTTCATACCAGTACTGCATCAGGAAAAGCGGGAGGGTCGCGCACAGCCAGGTGAACAGCCCTGCATATCGCAGCAGTTCAATTGGACGGTGTTTGCTTTCCATGAATTCCATTTGCGCTAATATTACTCCAGTCTGCCGCTTCCGTTATCTCTCAAAAGTCATGGATCAACCCAAATGAAACCCCAAGCTGTCGACGTTACCCGATTTTCGGACATCGACCCTGCCCCGCTGGTGCTTTTGCTGTCCAGATTTGGCATGACGATTCGTGAGGAAGCGAAGGGGCGAGCAATAGCCGGTTCGTTCTGGGGCGATGAAGAAGCAGGACTGATCGGCAACACCCTGGTGCTGCGGGCGGACACACCGGTGCACTCGATACTGCACGAGGCCTGCCATTACATTTGCCTGGACCCCGAACGGCGCGACGGGCTTGATACCGATGCGGGTGGTGACTACGACGAGGAAAATGCGGTCTGTTACCTGCAAATCCTGCTGTCCGATGAACTGGCTGAATTTGACAGGCAGATGATGATGAAGGACATGGACAGCTGGGGTTATACCTTCCGACTGGGCTCTGCCCGGGCCTGGTTTGAGCAGGATGCAGGCGATGCAAGAGAGTGGCTGTCAGGTAACGGATTGATCGAAGCTGAGGGACAACCCAGCTTCAGGATCAGAACAGGCTAAAAGGATTAGAGCGGCAACAGCCCCCGGTACCAGGCCGCCACCGCGGCTGCAGTGAGCAATCCACCCACGATCAACCAGGGCAGGTAACCTCGTTTCGGTTTAACGGCATCCGGCGTGAGCACTTTTTCCGGCCGCAAGCCCGGTGCCTGTAAAACCCAGCGACAGTTCGCGATCCTGATCTCATCCCCGCTGGAAAGATCGGCACGCTCAACAGCCTCACCATTCAATCGTGTCTCGCCAGCAGGATCGAGATTGAGAAGAAGCAATTGCCCCTCTTCTGACTCATGGATTTCAGCATGGTGAGACCCGACCCCCTGCGCATCGATGCGCAGGTCACAGTCGTCCGCCCGGCCGATCAGGGTTTTTTGTTTCAGCCTGAACGCCTGGTTGATCACCGGGCCTGATGCGCCTTTTAGTCTGTA
>CAYUBS010000002.1:10389-83689 GCA_964443145.1 uncultured Wenzhouxiangellaceae bacterium
GTTTCAGCCTGAACGCCTGGTTGATCACCGGGCCTGATGCGCCTTTTAGTCTGTAGTTACTCATTTGGATTCTGATATGGTGACGAGACCTGTGGTTACAAGTTCCCGCAACACACAGGTTGCGTATCCCCCTGGCGGCAACTCGAATTTCAATTCCAGGTCACGACCATCCCGCTCCCACTCCATGCCTGCAGGCAACATCCGAAGGCTGCGTCGCGCAGCCTTGACCCGCGCATTGGCCAGACGTTCGATCAATTCCTTGTGTGGTTGCAACACGGCTGTTTCAATCTCAGCGCAGGTCCCGGCCACCAGGTCCGATCCATCACCCGGCAGAGGACCGCTGGGGTGGATGTCAAACTCGGCGCACCTGGTCTCGAGATTAGCGTCAGGCACATTACAGAAAAAGGAAGAATGGCTACCGTCCAGCATGGCGACCTCACCGTCCACAATCCGGTTCCAGTTCCCCAGCTCAACCCGGCTCGACAAAACGCCGTTGAACAGGAAGCTTCGGACCGCTGAAATATAGATGCTCTTCTTATTGCGCGGAAGGCGTCCGCCGTGCTGCAGCCAACGGGCTCCCTGGAAGACATTTCTGCCGCCGTGCCCAAACCTCTGCAAACCAAAGTAATTGGGCACCCCCTGATCCGCGACCTGCTGCAATCGATCCTCCAGGTCATCCAGCGACCCTTCCAGCTTGCGCACGACAATGACAAAGCGGTTTCCCCGAAGTGTGCCACGCTTCAACTTCCTGTTATGCAAACAGGCCTGGAGAACCCTGGCATCGGGGATTTCCCAATCGTTCCAGGCATCGTTCCCGGCCTCCTGCAAACCGATGGAAAACCATTGGCGGGTCACCCCGCGCCGGTCTTTCATTCCGGCGTAACCAACATCACGGCCCGGCACGCCGGCCAGTGATGCGAGCTGTTTGGCAATCCAGTCGGTATTGGCGTTACGCTTTTCAATTTCCAGCCAGAGATGATTACCTTCCCCCGACAGGGTAATGAGAGGAATTTCCTCTACCTGAAAATCTTCAACTTCTGCCCGGATCATACCGCTGGCAGCAGGCGTACCCAAAACCCGGTTCCAGTCCGGTAAGGCGTAAAGGGACGGTTCCATTCAGTCGCGGGCCAGAAGCACAACAGCGAGCGCGGCAATACCTTCACCACGGCCACAGAAGCCGAGTTTCTCGGTGGTGGTCGCCTTGACCGAGACCCGGTCTGGCGTTGTTTCAAGCACCTGGGCGATAAGCTCTCGCATCAAAGGCACATGAGGGCCTATACGGGGTTCTTCGCAGGCAATGGTGATGTCCAGGTTAACGACATACCAACCCTCGTTACCGAGCATCTCGCGAACACTGCCAAGCAACACCCGGCTATCTGCGTCGCGCCATTGTTCATCGCCAGGCGGAAAATGCTGACCAATGTCACCCAGAGCCAGCGCCCCCAGAAGCGCGTCGCACAGCGCGTGCAAGGCCACGTCACCATCGGAATGAGCAGCCAGCGCTTTGCTATGCGGAATGCGTACACCACCCAGCATCACGTGGTCGCCATCGGCGAAGGCATGCACATCCAGTCCCTGCCCTATGCGTTGCTCCATGTGTTACTCCCGCACTGCCTGTTGTTGCAATATGAACTCAGCCAGCGCCAGGTCTTCGGCCCCGGTTATCTTGATGTTGGTAGAGGAGCCCTTCACCAGCAAGGGATGAAAGCCCCCCCGTTCGATGGCCGCAGCTTCATCGGTGGGCTCAACTCCGTCGTCCAACGCGTCAGTCAGCTGTTGCCGCAGCAAGCGAAAGGGGAATAATTGCGGCGTCTGTGCAGCCCAGTAACGGGAACGATCAATGGTCCGCTCAATTCGGGCCGAATCATCTGCCAGCTTCAGCGTGTCACTGACCGGTATGGCCAGAATGGCACCGGCATCACTTTCCAGACCCTCTTCCAGCAAACGGTCCAGGTCGGCCGATGATAGGCAAGGCCGTGCGGCATCATGCACCAGGATCCATTCACAATCCGGGTACTGGCCGGCAATGAAATTCAGGCCATTCATCACGGTCCGGGCACGACTGCTACCGCCCGTCACGGTTTCCACCGCTGGAAATAATGGCTGCACCAGCTGCTCAAAAACTCCATCATCCGGAGCAAGCGCCACTGTGACCGACTCAATGGCAGCATGCGCCATTACGGCTTCAATACTGTGCGCCATCACCGGCAATCCCATCAGGTGGGAGTATTGCTTCGGGGTGGTTCCGCCAAAGCGAACACTTCGACCCGCAGCGGGAATCAGAGCGTGAACCCGGGGAGCAGTCACTCCCGGTCTTCTTCCGGCTTCACTTCGCCGGGCACGACCTGGTAAAACTCTTCGTTTTCCTTGACCATGCCCAACTCGCTGCGCGCGCGCTCTTCAACCGCTTGCAGGCCTTGTCGCAGATCCTCGACTTCAGCGTGTAGTTCACGGTTTCGCTGGGCCAGGGTTTCATTCTCCGTGGCCTGCTGTTCGACCCGCAGTGTGAGCCGTTTCACGTCGCGATAGCCCCCCTCGCCGAACCATAACTTGACCTGCAGTGCGATCAGCACCAGCAGCAATATGGCCAGCAGAGAGCGCATCAGCTCCAGTTACGAATATTCGAAAACGCTCCTGCGCCGGCATACGTGCCTCGCGCACCCAGCGCTTCTTCGATGCGCAACAACTGGTTGTACTTGGCAACCCGGTCGGAACGGCACAACGAGCCGGTCTTTATCTGCGAAGCCGTGGTGGCTACCGCGAGGTCCGCGATCGTAGTGTCCTCTGTTTCTCCCGAACGGTGCGAAATTACCGCACTGAACCCGGCACGGTCAGCCATGGCAATGGCTTCAAGAGTCTCGGTCAGAGTTCCGATCTGGTTCAGCTTGATCAGGATCGAGTTGGTGATTCCCATCTCGATGCCGCGATTGAAAATTTCAGTATTAGTCACGTAGAGATCATCACCAACCAATTGGCAATCATCACCGGTCAGGCGGGTCAGAATTTCCCAGCCTTCCCAATCGTCTTCAGCCATTCCGTCTTCGATACTGATGATCGGATACTGCCGGACCCAACCGGCCTGGTACTCGGCAAACTGAGCCGGCGTGAATGACTTGCCTTCGGATTCGAGGTGATAAAGCCCGTCTTTGAAGAACTCCGACGACGCGACATCCAGCCCGAGACTGACGTCTTTGCCGATGCGGTAACCGGATTTTTCGACCGCTTCGAGTATCGTCTCCACGGCCGCTTCATTGGAAGGCAGGTCGGGAGCGAAACCACCCTCATCACCAACTGCCGTATTCATGCCCTTACTGTTCAATACCGACTTCAGCGCATGAAAGATCTCTACACCGCAACGTAGAGATTCCTTGAATGAACCCACACCCCAGGGGAGGATCATAAACTCCTGCATATCGACACTGTTGTTCGCATGGGCCCCGCCGTTGATGATGTTCATCTGCGGCACAGGCAACTGCAGATTGTCACTCTGCGCCAACCTGGCCCAAAGCGGACGGCCTTCTTCGGCTGCCATGGCATGTGCGGCCGCCAGTGAAACACCCAACAGGGCATTAGCACCGAGGTTGGCTTTATTCGGCGTGCCGTCCAGCTCAATCAAGCGGGCGTCCAGTGCCGCCTGGTCGTCTGCGTCCATACCGCTTAAGGCAGGAGCAATGATACGGTTTACGTTATCAACGGCTTTGCTGACGCCTTTGCCGCCGTAGCGGCTGGCATCTCCATCCCTCAATTCGATCGCTTCACGCGCACCGGTTGACGCGCCTGACGGCACTGCAGCGCGACCGAATGCGCCTGATTCCAGTGTAATTTCTGCTTCGAGGGTTGGATTTCCACGGGAGTCAAGTATCTCCCGGGCATGAATGGATTTTATTGCTGTCATTTCTGATCCTTGATTAGGTTCCGGATAAATTATTCCGGGAGTGAGTTTCGCTTACTCACGGCATCGAGTGCCTTGAGCGTGATCAATAAATCTTCAATCTGGCCCAACGGCCAGGCGTTCGGGCCATCGCTCAACGCCTTCTCGGGGTCAGGATGGGTTTCCATGAACAGGCCGGAAACGCCAACCGCAACGGCAGCACGTGCCAGCACCGGAACAAATTCGCGCTGTCCACCGGAAGAGCCGCCCTGACCACCGGGCAATTGCACCGAGTGGGTGGCATCAAACACTACCGGGCAACCGGTCTCGCGCATGACCGCCAGTGAGCGCATATCAGAGATCAGGTTGTTGTAACCGAAAGACACGCCGCGCTCACAAACCATGATGTGCTTGTTTCCGACTGCCTGGGCTTTTTCCACCACGTTCTTCATTTCCCAGGGGCTGAGAAACTGGCCTTTCTTCAGATTGACCGGGATGCCGGCTGAGGCAACGCGCTGGATAAAATTGGTTTGCCGGCACAGGAAGGCCGGTGTTTGCATCACGTCGACCACCGTGGCAACGGCGCTAATGTCGGTATCCTCGTGTACATCGGTCAGAACCGGCACGCCAACCTGTCGCTTCACCTCGGCCAGGATCCGCAGGCCTTCCTCTGCCCCAAGGCCGCGAAAACTACTGCTGGAAGTCCGGTTGGCCTTATCGAAAGACGATTTGAAAATAAACGGAATATCGAGCCGCTCGCAAATCTCCTTTAGCATGCCAGCTGTATCGATCACCAGCTGCTCAGACTCGATGACGCAGGGCCCGGCAATCAGGAAAAATGGACGATCCGGACCGACTTCGAAACCACAAAGTTTCACAATTACGCCAGTCCTTTGGGCAATTCACCCTGCTGTTGACGCTGCGCCGCTTCGACAAAACCGCTGAACAGGGGATGGCTGCCTCTTGGGCTGGAGGTAAACTCCGGGTGGAACTGACAAGCGAGGAACCAGGGGTGCTCTGGGATCTCCATGATTTCCACCAGCATTTCATCCATCGACAATCCCGAAAACAGAACGCCGTGTTGCTGAAAAATATCGCGATAGTTATTATTGAACTCGTAGCGGTGGCGATGGCGCTCGATAATAATCTCCTGACCGTAGAGTTTACGGGCCAGGGATCCCTCACGTAAGCGGCATTCCTGCCCACCCAGGCGCATGGTTCCACCCAGGTCGGACTCCTCGTCACGTTGCTCCACGTTGCCGGAAGCGTCGCGCCACTCAGTGATCAGACCGATCACGCCATGCGGCGTATCAGTATCTACCTCGGTCGTGTTTGCCCCTTCGAGTCCGCAAACGTTACGGGCGAATTCAACTGCTGCAGCCTGCATGCCGTAACAGATACCCAGATAGGGAACACCGTTTTCCCGGGCATATCGAATGGCGTTGACCTTGCCTTCGAATCCGCGTTCGCCGAATCCACCCGGAACCAGGATCGCATCGACACCCTCCAGCAAGGACAGGTCGTTATCCGCCAGGTCATCCGATTCCAGCCGCTTGATGTTCACCTTAATGCGCTGCCGCAACCCACCATGGGCGACCGCTTCAGTCAGGGACTTGTATGCGTCGTGGTGTTCCACGTACTTACCCACCATGGCGATGGTGACCTCGTGCCTTGTGTTGATCGTACGATCAACGACTTCCAGCCAGTCATCAAGGTTGGCCTCCCCTGCTTTGTCTTCAAGGCCGAAGCCTTCCACCACCAGATCGTCGAGGCCTTCCTCATACAACATGTTGGGTATGTCGTAAATGCTGTTAGGAGCATCCAGTGCAGTGATGACCGCTTTTTCCGGAACGTTGGTGAACAGAGCAATCTTTGCGCGTTGGGAATCGGACAGTTCCATTTCTGACCGGCACAGCAATATATCCGGCTGGATGCCGATAGAGCGAAGCTCTTTGACCGAGTGCTGCGTGGGCTTGGTTTTGACCTCATTAGCCGCCCGCAGGAAAGGCACCAGCGTCAGGTGCATGAACATCGCGTTGCGACCGTTTTCAACGCCCAGCTGACGGATAGCCTCGAGGAAAGGCAGGGATTCGATATCGCCCACTGTGCCGCCGATCTCGATCATCGCAACGTCGTAGCCTTCTGATGCACGAAGCACCCAGCTCTTGATCTCGTCGGTCACATGGGGAATCACCTGCACCGTGGCGCCGAGGTAATCGCCGCGACGTTCCTTGGCAATCACATTGCTGTAAATTCGCCCGGTCGTGCAATTATTGAGCTGACCCATGCGCGTGCGGATAAAACGCTCGTAGTGGCCCAGGTCAAGGTCCGTTTCGGCGCCATCATCCGTGACATAAACCTCACCATGCTGGAACGGACTCATCGTTCCGGGATCCACATTTAAGTAGGGATCGAGTTTCACCATGGTGACCTTGAGGCCACGGGATTCGAGAATTGCAGCGAGTGCCGCAGCAGACAGCCCCTTTCCAAGTGAAGAGACTACGCCGCCGGTTACAAAAACTAGAGATGCCATGCCAGAACCCTGTGTTTGTTTTGTGCCAATTTATCGTCGAATTATCGAGGAAGTTCTGGAAGCACATTGTACGGTATGCAGAAGCTACTTGAAAACCGTTGGTAAACAGGTGAACATCCTTTTCGCCACATAAGAGCTATGGAACCCGAAACAAGAAGGCGATGAGCAGCAAATACCGCGCAGAAGATATTGAAGTCCTGACAGGGCTGGAACCGGTCAGGAGACGGCCGGGGATGTATACCGATACAGCCCGGCCGAACCACCTTGCGATGGAAGTCATCGACAACAGCGTGGACGAAGCGCTGGCCGGTCACGCCAGTCAGATTAACGTCACGATGTACGAAGACGGCTCTGTCGAAGTCAGCGATGACGGACGCGGGATGCCGGTGGACCTTCATCCGGAGCAAAACATGCCCGGGGTGGAACTCATCCTCACCAAGCTCCATGCCGGCGGTAAATTCTCTGATCAGAATTACCAGTTCGCGGGTGGCCTGCACGGTGTGGGCGTATCGGTCGTTAACGCACTTTCCTCCAGGCTCAAAATCTGGATTAAGCGGGACGGCGCCGAGCACTACATGGCTTTCGCTAACGGCGACAAAAAGTCTGAACTCAAAGAAGTGGGAACCGTCGGCCAGCGCAACACGGGAACACGCATCCGTTTCTGGCCGGACTCATCCTATTTCGATTCCGCCAATTTCTCCCTGAAGCGACTGCGGCATCTGTTGCGGGCCAAGGCAGTGCTGTGCCCCGGACTGCTGGTCAGCCTGATGGTGGAAAAGACCAATGAAAAAGAAGAATGGTGCTACCAGCAGGGCCTGACCGATTACCTGCAAACCGAACTCGAAGGCTATACCTGCCTGCCCGAGCAGCCTTTTTGCGGTGAACTTAAGGGCACGGACTCCCAGATCAGCTGGGCCCTGAGCTGGCTGCCCGAGGGCGGCCAATTGCAGGAAAGCTATGTCAACCTGATTCCGACCGTGCAAGGCGGGACCCATGTGAATGGCCTGCGCACCGGCCTGGTCGATGCACTGCGGGAGTTTTGCGAGCACCACAACCTGCTGCCCCGCGGCCTGCGTCTGACACCGGACGATATCTGGGAAAAAATCAGTTATATCCTCTCGGTCAAGCTGGCCGACCCCCAGTTCAGTGGTCAGACCAAAGAGCGGCTTTCCTCACGGGCCTGTGTGGCCTTCGTTTCAGGAGTGATCAAGGATGCGTTCAGCCTGTGGCTGAACCAGAACGTTGCCGACGGCGAAGCCATTGCGCAACTGGCTATCGACAGCGCCCAGAAGCGGATGAAATCCGCCAGAAAAGTTGTCCGCAAGAAAATAACCCAGGGGCCGGCCCTGCCCGGCAAGCTCGCTGACTGCACCTCGCAGGACCTCGCCTGGACCGAACTGTTCCTGGTCGAGGGCGACTCCGCCGGCGGCTCAGCCAAGCAGGCCCGGACCCGCGAATACCAGGCGATACTTCCGCTGCGCGGCAAAATACTGAACACCTGGGAAGTCGAATCTGACTCGGTTCTGAGTAACCAGGAAGTGCACGACATCTCCGTTGCAATCGGGGTCGATCCGGGGACGAACGAGATCTCCGGCCTGCGCTACGGTAAAGTCATCATCCTGGCAGACGCCGATTCAGACGGGCTGCACATTGCCACACTGCTCGCTGCCTTGTTCCTGAAACACTTCACGGCGCTGGTCGAAACCGGGCATATCTTCGTGGCCATGCCACCGCTTTACCGGATCGACGTGGGTAAAGAGACGTTCTACGCACTCGATGACGAGGAGCGAAAAGGCGTTTACGAGCGCATCGCTGCCGAGAAAAAGAAAGGCAAGGTCATGGAAACCCGCTTCAAGGGCCTGGGTGAGATGAACCCCCTGCAACTGCGCGAGAGCACGGTTGACCCGGATACCCGCAGGCTGGTGCAGTTGACCGTTGAAAGTCACGCTGCGACCAACAAAGTCATGGACATGCTGCTCGGTAAGAAGCGAGCCGCCGACCGCAAGAACTGGCTGGAAGATAAAGGCAATCTCGCCACAGTTTGAGGAGACAGGAAATGAGCAACCGATCCGATATTGAACAAGCCGTCAGGCTGTATTTTGAAGCCATCAACAGCAATGACGCTTCACTTATCCCCCTCAGTGAGGACGTGGTAATGCACGGCCCGATGATGCCTGAGCCCGTCAGGGGCGAGGCAGCTGTTCGACAACACATCAGTGACATCGCACCCTTCGTAGCCCGGATGGATCCCCGGTTGACCGTGATCGAGGGCGATACCGCGGCCGTCATCATGGAATTTAAAGGACTCTCAGGTGTTGTCATTGAGGGCGCCGAATTCTTCCGGGTTAAGGATGGCCTGATCTTCAGCGACCAGGTCTTCTTCGATACACGCGCACTGCTCAAGGGAGCAAGCTGATCAACCAGTCACTATGGTTGCGGGGATTTCGCCCGTTTTTCCTTGGCGCTTCAATTTTCGCAATGGTGACCATGGCCCTTTGGCTGGCCGTCTACCGCTTCGGATTTGTCATCCAGCTATCCGGTCTTTCGATGTTCCAATGGCATGCACATGAAATGCTGTATGGCTATGCCATGGCGGTAATCGCCGGTTTTCTACTGACTGCGGCGTGGAACTGGACCGGCCAGGAAACCGCCAGCGGAGCCGGACTGGCGATAATTTTCCTGCTCTGGCTACTGGCCCGAATCCTGATGGCCTGCGGCACCGGCGTGCTGGTCTATGCAGCCGCAGCCGACATGGCGTTTTTGGTTAGCCTGGCATTTGCCGTGGCCAGGCCGATCATCAGGGTCCGCCAGAAGAGACAAGCCCTGGTGCTGCTGCTACTGGCCCTGTTGACGGCCGCCAATCTGCTGTTCTACCTCGGCGCTACCGGCCTGGTCCCCCATGGCATACAGCTGGGAATCTACGGCGGCCTCTACCTGGTGCTGGGTATGGTGTTATTCATGGGTAGGCGGGTCATTCCGTTTTTCACCGAGCGCGGTGTGGGCTACCCGGTTACCCTCAAAAACCCACGCTGGAATGACATCGCGACATTGGTGCTTTATCCACTTTTCTTAGTCAGCGAAGTCGCTTTTCCACAACATTTAGCCGGCGCATTGCTGGCCGGCGGCCTGCTGATATCCAATTCCATCCGGATCAATGGCTGGCACACGTTGGGTATCTGGCAAAAACCGCTTTTACTGGGTCTTTTTGCGGCCTTCGTGATGATCAACCTCGGGTTTCTACTACGTGCACTGATGGCAGTGACCGTCATCCCCGACTACCTGCCCATCCACGCTTATGCAGTGGGTGGCATCGGTATGCTTACCGTGAGCATGATGGCGCGGGTAACGCTGGGCCACACCGGCAGGGATGTCAACCAGGCACCGCTGGCCATCAAAATTCTGTTGGCCGGCATGGCCCTGTCCGCCGCCGTCCGTATCTTTTTACCGCTGACTGATGCGGCGAATTACCAACTGTGGATCACCATTGCCGGCATATTGTGGATCCTTACATTCGCCTTGTTTTCCATAATTTTTGTGCCTATGCTGCTCCGCCCCCGCGTCGATGCCGGTTGAGCCGCAAAAGCTGACACGCACCTACTGAAATCACCGAAAAACCATGACAGACATTACCCAATCATTCTCCGATCACGAACGTGTCCCGCTCAAGGATTACGCTGAAAAAGCCTACCTGGATTATTCCATGTACGTGGTGCTCGACCGCGCCCTGCCGCACCTGGGAGATGGCCTGAAGCCGGTCCAGCGACGCATCATTTATGCAATGAGCGAGTTGGGCCTGAGCGCGAAGTCCAAACCTAAAAAATCGGCCCGGACGGTAGGCGACGTCATCGGCAAATTCCATCCGCATGGCGACGCAGCCTGCTACGAAGCGATGGTGCTGATGGCGCAGCCGTTTTCCTTCCGTTATCCGCTGGTCGATGGCCAGGGAAATTTCGGATCTCCCGACGACCCGAAGTCGTTCGCCGCCATGCGCTACACAGAGTCGCGCCTGACCGCCTACGCGAAGACACTGCTGGCTGAACTGGGCAACGGTACGGTTGACTGGGGCCCCAACTTCGACGGCACATTGAAAGAACCGCTGATGCTGCCGGCGCGGCTGCCCAATGTGCTGCTCAATGGCAGCACCGGCATTGCTGTGGGCATGTCCACGGACATACCGCCGCACAACCTGCGTGAGGTCGTTTCAGCCTGCATACGCTTGCTGGATGAACCCAAGGCCACCGTTGCCGAACTCTGTGAGCACGTGAAAGGGCCGGACTACCCGACCAACGCCGAAATCATCAGCCCAACCGAAGACCTGCTGCAGATGTACGAAACCGGCACCGGTTCGGTGAAGATGCGCGCGATCTGGGAAAAGGAGAACGGCGAGGTTGTCGTCACCGCCCTGCCTCACCAGGTGTCGCCAGCCAAGGTACTGGAGCAGATTGCAGCGCAAATGCAAGCCAAGAAGCTGCCGATGGTAGAAGACCTGCGGGATGAATCGGACCATGAAAATCCGACCCGACTGGTCATCGTGCCGCGTTCCAACCGCGTGGACCTGGTGCAATTGATGAACCACCTTTTCGCGACCACCGACCTGCAACGCAACTACCGCGCCAACCTGAACATCATCGGCATCGGCGGCAAACCACAGATTCTCAACCTGCGCGAACTGCTGAAACAATGGCTGTCGTTTCGCATGGATACGGTCACCCGGCGCCTCAATTTCCGCCTGGACCAGGTCGTCGACCGCCTGCATGTGCTTGAGGGCCTGTTGGTCGCCTACCTCAACATCGACGAGGTGATCTACATTATCCGGCACGAAGACAAGCCCAAGCCGGTTCTGATGAAGCATTTTGACCTGACTGGCACACAGGCCGAGTCCATCCTCGACCTGAAGCTGCGCAACCTGGCCAAGCTCGAAGAAATGAAGATCCGGGACGAGCAGGATGCCTTGTCCGATGAACGCGACGGGCTGGAGAAAATACTTGGATCGAAAGCGCGGCTAAAGACGATGATCAAGAAAGAACTGCTGGACGATGCGGAAAAACACGGCGACGACCGCCGTTCCGTGCTGGTGGAAAGGGACGCGGCCCAGGCGCTGCGGCAGGAAGACCTCGTGCCTTCCGAACCGGTCACCATCGTTCTGTCACAATCAGGATGGGTACGCTCTGCCAAGGGACACGAAATTGACCCTGCGTCGCTCAACTACAGGGCCGGCGACGAATTTCAGCACGCGGCACTGGGCCGCAGCAACGAACAGGCGGTGTTTCTCGACTCACGCGGGCGGGCCTATTCACTGTCTGCCCACACCCTGCCATCAGCGCGCAGCCAGGGAGAACCACTGACCAGCCGCTTCACGCTGCCGGTAGGTGAAAACTTCATGTACACGCTGGCGGGCAGTGCGGGGCAGAAGATCGTGCTGGCATCGTCATTCGGCTACGGCTTTGTGACCGACCTGGGCAATTTGCACAGCCGCATGAAGGCCGGTAAGGCTGCCTTGTCCGTCCCGGCCGGCGCACAACCAGTAATGCCGGCGTACTACGACCCGGCAGCTTCAAATACCATCATCTGTGCCACCTCCGATGGTTACCTGCTGGCCTTCCCGATCGAGGAGGTACCCGAGCTTTCACGCGGCAAGGGCAATAAGCTGATCAACATTCCACCCAAACGTCTTAAGGCCGGTGAGGAGTTCATGGTGGGTCTGGCTGTGATGGCCGATAAACAGGAAATCCTGGTCTGGGCCGGGCAACGTTATCTGCGCATGAGCGCCAGGGATATCGAACACTTCAAGGGTGACCGGGCGCATCGCGGCCGTAAGCTGCCTCGCGGATTCCAGCGGGTTACCAACATCGAGGTGGCCGCGGACTAAAACCCGGGTTTAGTTGAACCGGGGTTTAGTTGAACATTTCCCGCACGCTGTGCAGCGCTGTGATCAGGGCATCCACCTCCTGCTCGGTGTTGTACAGGCCGAATGAGACACGGGCAGTAGCCGGCACGTTGAAGAACTGCATGACCGGCATAGCGCAATGGTGACCGGTGCGCATGGCAATACCGTGGTGATCAATGACCGTGCCCAGATCGTGGGGGTGAATATCGCCGAGCGTGAAGCTGATCGCTCCGGCTTTTTCTTTCGCGGTGCCGATGATGCGCAAATCTTCAATTTCAGATAACTTGCGCGTCGCATACTGGAGTACCCGCTGCTCGTGGGCCGCCACCTCGCGCATGTCGAATTGCGATAAATAATCAATCGCCGCGCTGAGCCCAACGCCCCCTGCGATGTGCGGTGTTCCTGCTTCAAACTTGGACGGCAGATCGTTCCAGGTGGTTTTCTCAAACGTCACCCTGCGGATCATTTCGCCTCCTCCCTGCCAGGGTGGCATGGCGTCCAGGGTCGCTTCGGGGGCCCACAAAGCGCCGATGCCGGTCGGCCCGTACATTTTATGGGCTGACAGGCAGTAAAACGTGCACCCCAGGGCCTGTACATCAACACGCGAATGCGGCATGGCTTGCGCACCATCCACCAGCACCGGAATACCATGGGCACTTGCCAGTTGGCACACTTCTGCTACCGGGTTTACCGTGCCCAGAGCATTGGAAATATGGACGATCCCGAGCAGCTTCACACGCTCGGAAAGCATGCTTTTCAGCTCGTCCATTTTCAATTCTCCGCGCTCGTTTATGGGCACGACTTTCAGACTGGCACCTGTCTGCTCGCATAACATCTGCCACGGCACGATGTTCGCGTGGTGCTCCATGTGGGTCACCAGTATTTCATCGCCGGGCTGCAGTTTTGGCCGCAAGTAACTATTGGCCACCAGGTTGATGGACTCAGTGGTACCCCGCGTAAAAATCACCTCTCTTTCCGAGGCCGCATTGATGTATGCAGCCAGCTTACGGCGTCCGGCTTCATAGAGCTCGGTCGCTTCCTGGCTCAGTGTATGCACGCCACGGTGAACGTTGGCGTTGTGCCGGCGGTAAAAGTCATCAACCGCATCAATGACTACAGCAGGCCGTTGCGACGATGAAGCCGTGTCGAAATAGATCAGCGGCTTGCCGTGTATTTTCCGTTCCAGGATAGGAAAATCCGCCCGCACCCGGTTGACGTCAAACGGCTGATACTCAGGCACCGCTAGTCTCCGCTGCGATTGGCTGGTCATTCGGCATAGCGGCGTCCAGCCGACTGGAAATGACTTCAGAGAGCCCGGCATCGCCCAGGCGGTCACTGACCGCGTGACAGAATGCCGCGGTCAACATCCTCCGCGCTTCCGAGTCACTCAGACCGCGCGTACGCATGTAGAAAATGGCAGATTCATCCAACTGGCCAACTGTCGCGCCGTGGCTGGCTACAACTTCGTCTGCGTAAATCTCCAGCTCCGGCTTGGTGTCTATTTCAGCCAGCCGGGACAGCAAAAGGTTCGCGTTAGACTGATACACGACCGACTCGTCGGCACCCGGCCGGATCAGTGCACGGCCATTGAAAACGCCGCGACTACTCCCACCCAGCACACCCCTGAAGAATTGCTTGCTGCTGCATCCGGGGGCTGCATGGTCGACACTGATATGGTTGTCGACGTGTCGTTTCTGGTCCAGCACGAAAGCGCCGTCGAAACCCGCGAAGGCCCCGGCGCCCGCCAACTCTGAATGAAGTTCATGCCGCACCAGGCCACCACCCAGGTCAAACCCACTGTACTGGTAGACGCTGGCCGCCGCCTGCTGGACCGAGGTTGAAGTCAGCAGCACACAGTCATCTCCTTCATCCTGAATTCGGACATGGCTCAATTCGGCGTCATTGGAGAGGTCGATCTGGGTCAGCACATTGAGTGCACCACTGGCCGCGCCGACGCTCTCGTACTGCTCGATGAGATCCAGTTTCGCACCCGGCTCAAGCAATAGAACCAGTCGAAAATTGCCCAGGCGTATAGACTCTTCACCGCTGAATGCCCAGCGAACCAATAACTTCCCGGCCTGTGTATTCTCATCAACGTGCACCACCAGGCCCTGGTCCAGAAAAGCGGTATTCAAAGCGCTAAACATCCGCCCTGCACCTTCGAGCTCAACGGCAGCAAGCAGAGGCTGTAGCCGGTCAGCATATTTTTTGAAAGCCTCACGCATGGGTAGCAACGTGACACCCGCCAGCATTTCGGGAAGCGGCGATGACAAAACACCGTTACCTATAGAAACAACGGCGGCATCTGCACCCAGAACCGGTTCTGGAAAACACGTATCAGCCACAGAGCTCCCATCGCCCCGAACCGTTGTCGGGCGCAGGCCCTCCAGCAATCGCACCGGCGTGTACTTCCAGGCCTCGTCCTTGCGGGTCGGAAACCCGGCAGAACTAAACTGGCTTGCGGCGTTTTCCCGCAGTTCCTGTAGCCACACGGGTCCATCCTGGCGCACTGTCGTGCTGTATTCTTCTGACCACTTTTCGACCAGTGGCAAGGTTTCAGCGGTATTCATCGACCGGCCTCCCTATGTCCTGATCTGTTCGTTCAGCTGCGTGATACCGCCCTGTTCGAGCCAGCTGTAACCCTGCTCTTCCAGTTTCAGTGCCAGCTTTGCATCGCCACTGGCAACAATCTTGCCGTCGGCGAGCACGTGAACCATGTCCGGGATGATGTGATCCAGCAAACGCTGGTAGTGGGTCACCACGATCATGGAGCGGTCTTCGCTGCGCAGCCGGTTGACACCTTCAGCCACCAGTCGCAGCGCATCAATATCCAGCCCCGAATCTGTTTCGTCGAGGATCGCCAGTGACGGCTCCAGCACGGCCATCTGGAAAATCTCGTTACGTTTTTTCTCACCGCCAGAGAAACCCTCGTTGACCGCCCGGTGCATCAGGTCATCACTGATGTGCAGAATCTTGAGTTTTTCACGAACCCGTTTCAGGAACTCCATTGAGTCAAGTTCAGGCTCTCCACGGTATTTTCGCTGAGCGTTCAGCGCTGCCCGCAAAAAATAGGTGTTATTCACACCAGGGATTTCTACCGGATACTGAAAGGCCAGGAACACGCCCTCACAGGCCCGTTCCTCGGGCTCAAGCTCAAGCAGGTCCTTACCCTTGTAAATCACTTCACCCGCAGTGACTTCGTAGCCTTCACGGCCCGCAAGCACATTCCCCAACGTACTTTTGCCGGCGCCATTGGGACCCATGATGGCGTGTACTTCACCATCAGCAATCGACAGGTCCAGCCCCTTCAGGATCGGCTTACCACCCACAGTGGCATGTAAATTTTTAACTTCTAACATGGCTTCATCACTTTCTCTGTATTCGTTGATTATTGAACCGCAGCCCTCATCCGACAGCGCCTTCAAGGCTCACTTCCAGCAGGGCTTTCGCCTCGACGGCAAATTCCATCGGCAATTCACGGAACACCTGCTTGCAGAACCCGTCGACGATCATGGAAACGGCGTCTTCTTCGGAGATTCCACGCTGCAGACAATAGAACAGCTGGTCCTCTCCAATTCGCGAAGTAGTCGCTTCGTGCTCCACTTTCGCAGTCGGATTACCCACTTCGATATAAGGGAAGGTATGGGCGCCGCAGCCCTTGCCGATCAACATCGAGTCGCACTGGGTGAAATTCCGCGCGTTCTCGGCCCTTTTGGAGATACGAACCAGGCCACGGTATGCGTTCTGACCACGGCCAGCCGAGATGCCCTTGGAAATGATCTTGCTGCGTGTATCGCGGCCGATATGGATCATCTTGGTGCCGGTATCGGCCTGCTGGTAATTATTGGTCAGCGCGACCGAGTAAAACTCGCCTACCGACCGCTCACCACGCAAAATACAAGAGGGGTACTTCCAGGTGATTGCTGACCCGGTTTCCACCTGGGTCCACGAAATCTTGGAGCGGTCACCGCGGCAGTCGCCCCGCTTGGTCACAAAGTTGTAGATCCCGCCAACCCCGTTTTCGTCACCCGGGTACCAGTTCTGGACGGTTGAATACTTAATTTCTGCATCTTCCAGCACAATCAGCTCGACAACGGCTGCATGCAGCTGGTTTTCATCCCGCATCGGCGCAGTGCATCCTTCCAGGTAACTCACATGGCTGGCGTCCTCAGCGATGATCAGAGTACGCTCAAACTGCCCGGTCTCCGCGGCATTAATCCGGAAGTAGGTGCTCAACTCCATCGGGCACCGCACCCCTTTGGGGATGAATACGAAGCTGCCGTCTGAGAACACCGCAGAATTCAATGCGGCGAAAAAATTGTCCCGTGGCGGCACAACGGTACCGAGGTACTTCCGTACCAGCTCGGGATAGTCCTTGACCGCCTCGGAAAACGAACAAAAAATCACGCCCACCTTTTCCAGGTCCTTGCGAAACGTCGTACCCACCGAAACCGAGTCAAAAACCGCATCGACCGCAACGCCGGCCAGCCGGGCACGTTCATGCAGGGGCACACCCAGCTTGTCGTAGGTCTCCAGCAGCTTGGGGTCAACGTCATCCAGGCTTTGCGGCCGGTCTTTGTCGGACTTCGGAGCCGAAAAATAGGAAATGGCCTGGAAATCTATCGGGTCGATTTTCAGGTGCGCCCAATCCGGCGCCTGCATGTCCAGCCAGCGCCGATAGGCAGCCAGCCGCCAGTCCAGTAGCCACTGCGGTTCTCCCTTGCGTGCCGAGATCCATCGAACAGTGTCTTCGTTGAGACCCGGCGGCACTGTCTCTGACTCAATATCCGTCACAAAACCGTGGCGGTATTTCTGTTGTACAAAGTGATCGACAGACGCCGGGTCTGTCGTTACTTGTTCGTTACTCTGTTCGCTGCTCATGGGCACTTTCTCTGTTCAGGACCTAAATTGCACTCAGGGTTTTAATACTCAACGGGCCCGGGCTACTGCCTACCGGAGCCGACATTTCAGCCAGGCTGACATCCCGCAGGGCCTGCGCCACCGCCAGACTGATCCGCTGCCAGTTACTGCGCAAATCACAATTGTCTTCCTGGCTGCAAAGCCCCTCTTCCACGCTACACTCGGTCATTGCGATGGGACCTTCGATCGCCGCGATTACTTCCGCCACGCTGATATCACTGGCTGACCGGCTTACCTGGTAGCCGCCACTCGGCCCTCGATAGGACTGCAACAGACCGTTGCCAGCCAGCAACTTCAGCACTTTGCTGGCGGTCGGAGTTTCAACGTGAATGCGCTCCGCCAGTGCCTGCGCGCTCAGCATTTCGCCTTCGCGCGTTAACTCAACCATTACCAGGATGGCGTAATCCGTCAGTTTGGATATCCGTAACATCGCTATATAGTACCATATAAGTACTGTTTAACGCGTTCTATGCATACCAAGTCGGTGCTGATTCCGGCAAAATACGCCGATGACAGAAATCTCCGCAAGCACCCCGAACGTAACTGATCAACGCAGGCAGGCCGCCGCGGACTGGGCAGCCGATGCGATGGGCCTGGAAAAAGTCCGACTGGCAACAGTCTCAGCCGACGCCAGCTTCCGCCGCTACTTCCGTTTTTCGACCGCAGACCGCTCCATAGTCCTGATGGATGCCCCACCGGAAAAAGAAAACTCCGCCCCGTTTATCGACATCGCTTCGCGCTTGAGAGCGGCCGGGCTCAAGGCTCCGAATATTCTTGAATTCGACCTGGACCTCGGCTTTGGCCTGTTGGAGGATTTCGGTGACACGCTTTACCGCGAACTGATCACCGAGCAAACCGCAGCCAGTATATTTCCTGACTTACTTGCGCTCCTGGAGGGAATGGCGCACCGGGTAAACAGTGCCGGCCTGCCTCACTACAGTGAAACGGCGCTGGCAACGGAACTCGACCTGTTCACGGATTGGTATCTCGAACGACACCGCCAGCGCCCACTGAGCAACAAGGAAAGGGACGCCTGGGAAAAAGTCTGCCGGCTGTTAACAGCCTCGGCGCTGGAGCAACCGCAGGTATTTGTACATCGCGACTTCCATTCCTGCAACCTGCTACAGACGCCGGACGGTCCGGGCATTATCGATTTCCAGGACGGCGTTAAAGGGCCCGTCAGCTACGACTTCGTCTCCCTGGTCTGGGATCGATACATCACCTGGCCACGCAGTCAACTGGAGGCGTGGATGCACCAGGTACACGCCAGGCTGCCAGTGGAGTGCAGCGTCGCCGAGTGGATTCGGTGGTGCGACTGGATGGGGCTCCAGCGTAATTTGAAAATCGTCGGGATCTTCGCCCGCCTGAAACACCGGGACGACAAGGATGGTTACGTGGAGATGATTCCGCGCTTCTACAGCTACCTGCTGGATGTGCTGCCCCGCTACCCTGAATTTCATGATTTCCACCAGATACTGGAGCAAGATTCATGCGCGCCATGATACTCGCCGCGGGCCGGGGGAAACGCCTCCGCCCCCTCACCGACAAGCTGCCCAAGCCGCTGGTGGAGATCGCCGGCAAACCCTTGATCGAATACCACCTCGACGCGCTGGCCCGGGCCGGTTTCCGTGAAATTGTCATTAACCAGGGGCACCTGGGCGATTTGCTACGGGAGACCCTGGGAGACGGCGATCGTTGGGGTGTCCACATCCACTGGTCGGACGAGCAGCCCGAAGCCCTGGAAACCGGCGGCGGAATTTTCCAGGCGTTGCCCTTATTGGGGACCGCTCCCTTCCTGGTAATCAACGGCGATGTCTGGACTGATTATCCGCTTACCCGTCTTAGAGCCGTCAAGTGCGACTGGGCGCACCTGGTCATGGTCCCGAACCCGCCACATAACCCGGAAGGTGATTTCAGCCTGGTTTCTGCACGCATCCGTAATTCCGGGCCCCATAAACTGACTTTCAGCGGAATCGGTGTTTACCACCCGCGGCTGTTCGATGGCTGCCAGGCCGGCAAGTTTTCTGTCGTACCTCTACTGCGCAACGCAATGCAGGAGCAGTTGGTCACCGGCGAAGCATTTACGGGCTGGTGGGACGATATTGGCACCCTCGACAGACTGGAATCCGTTCGGAACAAGGCCTCCCTGAACAGCAGTGGCTAAAGTGCCGGTTGAACTTGAATATTAGTGTTGTACTGTGGTATAACACCTTTACACATTAACACCAACGGAAGCCACTATGAATTTTATACGCCTGACCACCCTGCTACTGGTTACCTCGCTGTCACTATCAGCCTGTGGAAAAAACGAAGAGTCGTCCATGCCGGCCGCAAATGCCGGCGATGCTGATACCAGGCTGCTGGCCTATGTGCCCTCGGATACACCCTATCTGGCGGCCAGCCTGGAGCCCATTCCAGCGGACGTCATAGACTCGTACCTTGCCCGGATGCAACCGGTCATTGACATGCTGCAAGCCGATTTGTCGACTGCCAGGGCCGAACTGGACTCCACCGGTGCGGCAGCCGGCGAAGACCCTGAGGCAAAGTTGATGAGCGCGGTTCTGAGCGAATTCGACGGCAACCTGAGTCGTTCCGGCCTGGAGAGCCTGGGCATTGACCTGGGAGCGCAAAAAGTAGCGTACGGCCTTGGCGCTTTTCCGGTCGTACGGGTGGGTCTGTCGAATGCAGAAACGCTACGCGAGACCATACTGCGCATCCTGAAGAATGCTGAAATAAGCGCACCTGAACAGGATTTTCAGGGTGTAGCGTTCTGGCGACTGGCCGATGATGATTCGTCGGATGTACCCGTAGGCCTGTATGTCTCCATCATGCAAGACCACCTGGCACTCGGCCTGTTTCCAATAACAGCCGAGGATGAGCTATTACCCGCATTCCTGGGCCTGGAAATGCCCGCGTCATCTGATGCAGGCGAACGACTGGTTAAACTGAACAGGACGCATGGCTATACCTCTCACGGGTCCGGCATACTCGAAATGCATGCGCTCGCAGACCAATTCCTACGCCCTGAAAACCTTGCTGCACGCATGATGGCTGCAAGCGGAGAATTTGATCCCGCAACCCTGACGCAGGAATGTGTCACCGAAATTCACGGCATCATTGATAATGCGCCGCGCATGACCATGGGCGTGCAGGAGCTTTCCGCTACAACGATTGCCATGCAATACCGCGTGGAAACCCCTTCCAGCCTGGCCGCTACATTGGCTGACCTGGTTGCCAAAATCCCAGTCGCGGACAAGCTGTCAGACCGCATCATGGACCTCGCTTTCGGCATGAAAT
The DNA here is from genome assembly GCA_964443145.1 of uncultured Wenzhouxiangellaceae bacterium. Taxonomy (GTDB): domain Bacteria; phylum Pseudomonadota; class Gammaproteobacteria; order Xanthomonadales; family SZUA-36; genus JAHEFT01. The sequence goes on from CAYUBS010000002.1 coordinate 30,898, forward strand.
TTGGTGCTGCCAGGGACTTCTTGCGTCAGAAGGCACTGGCCATATCCGAACAGCCTTACCAGTGCGAGCACTTACAAAATATGAATTTGAGCGCCATTCAGGCTCTGGAGAAACTTAACCAGCCGTTACCGCCTTTCGTCAATAACTTTCGCGGAGTCCGGATCAGCCTCAGTGAAATCATGATGAACCAGGACACCATTCCGGAAAATGCCAGAGGACACCTTGCCGTGCACGTCGAGCAGCCCCAGATGTTCGTTGGCATGGCCCAGATGTTCCTACCCGATCTCGCAGAACTGGCATTGCAACCCGGCAGTCCTCCGGTGCGCCTGCCGGAATCCCTGATCGAAGTTCCGGGCGTTATTGCTTATGCAGCGATGTCGGAAGATGCGATCGGTATTGCCGTCGGAGAGGGTGAGGAAGCCGGCCTGCCGGATTACCTCGATCAGGCCGCGGCGGATGATGGTACGTTCTTTTCGACCAGCTATGACATGGCGGCGTACAAAGAATACACCAGCGTGCTGAAAAGCCATCCTGTGTCAGATGACAGTATCAACGACGAGGGTGATAACAGTATGCGGGAGCATAGCAACAAATACATCGAAGCCCTGAACGCTTCTTACCAGGAAATGGCGGGGCGTGGGTACATATCAATGGGCTTCGTCGGCGACGGGCTTGTGATTGACAACCGGGTGACGTTCAAACCGCAGTAGTTCAGGCTAGGATCTGAGAATTTCCCTGGCCAGTGGCACAGTGATTTTTCGTTTACTGGCAAACGCGGCATCCTTCAATCGCTCCAAAGCCCGGAGCAGTGAAGACATGTCGCGTTTGCTGTATTTGAGCAGATAGGTCTGCACGTCCATCGGCAACTCGATCCTGAGCGTCCGGGCGCGCTGCTGAAGAATCGCTGCTTTTCCTGAGTCATCTGGCGGACGCAGGCTTTGCCGCACACCCCAGGCCATCCTCGACTTCAGATCAGGCAGGTGAAATTCCAGGGCCTCAAGGGGTTCGCAACTGCTGACCAGCAACCTGCCCCGTGCCGCCCTGACCTGGTTGAAACAGGCAAACAACGCATTTTCCCAAACCGGGTTGCCGGCGATACTGTCCAGGTCGTCGACACAAACCAGGTCGAGCACCTGCAGCCCTTCAAGACTTGCAGCAGCTTCCTCGGGAAGGCGTTTCGGCGCGATATAGAATGCCGCCAGGCCATTTTCCCTGGCTGCGTGGCAGAGCGCATTGAGCAAGTGCGATTTACCCGAACCATCGGGACCGGACAGGAACAGGCTGGCTCCGGGTTCATCCAGCAACTGCCGGACCGCAGCCAACGTGTGTTCGTTAGGGCCGGCAAAGAAATCATCGAAACGGTCGGGCCGGCGCGGCTCGAGTTGCAGCGGGATTTGTGGCGAGAACAACACTCAATCGCCTTCGTTTGAACCGGGCTCGCGCAAGTACACTTCGCTCTGTTGATATTGCAGATGAATATAGCGAACCAGGACGTTCAGCGCCGACGCCACCGGCAGCGCCAATAGAATTCCGAGAAATCCGAATAACTGCCCGCCGGCCAGCACCGCAAATATTACAGCCACCGGGTGCAGGCCCACACGATCCCCCACCAGTTTGGGAGTCAGCACCATGCCTTCAAGTGCCTGCCCCACAGCGAATACGACGCCTACCAGCACCGGATGCAACACATCCTGGAACTGGAACACAGACGCAATCAGTGCAGCGAACACCCCGGCGAAAGTTCCAAGGTAGGGCACGACACTTAACAAGCCGGCACCCATCCCGATGATCAGCGCCAGGTCAAGGCCAACCGCCCAGAGCCCTAATGTATAAATTATCCCCAACGCCAGCATGACCATCAACTGGCCGCGGATAAATGCGCCCAGCACATCTTCAATCTGCTTACTCAACTTGCTAACCACAGGCTCGATATGCCTGGGTATCAGCGTCCGAATGCCCTCGATCAACTTATCCCAGTCACGCAGGAGATAGAAAGTCACGACCGGAACCAGCACCAGGTTCATGAGCCAGGTCATAACCGTCTGGCCTCCCCGCGAAACCGTCCCGATTACACCAAGCAGGGCCGTGCTGGCCTCTTTCCAGTAGGATTGAAGCGCTGTGGTCATGCTCGCCGCATCCAGCTGGAAAGATGTCAGGCCGAGCTTGACCTGCACCCAGGGCAGCGCGGTGCCGATAAGCCACTCGAACATCTCAGGTGCTTTCACTACCAGTTTCTGCACCTGGTCGCTAAGCAATGGCAGGAAGATCACCAGGGCGAGCGTCAATACGGTCGATATCAGCAGAAAAACCAGGACCACCGCGACCGTACGATTGACCGGCCATTTAAAAAACTTCATGCGCTCCAGTCGGTCTACCAGCGGGTCGCCCAGAAAGGCGAGCCCGGCAGATAAAACAAACGGAGTGAGGACCGGTGCAAGCAGATAAAGCAACCAGCCACCGCAGGCAATCAACGCCAGGATGAACCAGTTTCGAGAATCATTCATGATCGTTTTACTCAGGGCAGAAGGTAAAAACCGAGGCCGTCTTCGTCAGCCGCCAGAACCTGCCCATTGAGCAGGGCATCATCCAGGTATTGGGGCAGCGCGTTCAACTCCAGCATGAAGGTGACGGTACCTGCCTTGGCAGACCGGACCGAAACCCGGTTAACGACATTGAGCTGTTGCAGATAGCCCAGGCAGCGACTGTAATCATCCGCACCCGCCAACCCGGCAATTTCCAGTGGGTGCATCCAGCTACCGAGGTCGGTCGCCGCGATGGTATTAGCCGCTGCAACCTGGTCTACGGCCTGCTGCATACTTTCAGCCAGTGCAGCCTGCAATTCGATGTTCTGGACCCGCCAGGTGGTGCTTTTCCCACGGTACGTCAGGTTGCTACGAACGTTCCATTCGGGCCCTTCACGACGCGCCGCCGAAATCATTGCTCCAATGCCCTGGCCAACCTGTAAATCCTCCGTGTAGCCACCCCATAGCAATTGGGCGTCCACCATGTAGAGGCCATCAGCATCCGGGCTGGGCCAGTTGACCGGCAAGCCGCGACTGGCAGCGACTTCACCCATAGCTTCCCATGCATAGGCAAACTCAACCGGCATGACCTGCCGGTCCAGGCCATTGTCGATAACCACCCACGCATTCACGGGGTCGCGCCGCGGTGGCCACAGGGGTAACTGTAAGGAGCGTGCCAGTTCATCGACCTGGTCGCTTGAAAAAGTCGCGACCAGTCGAAGTTCCTCACCGTCGTTGCCATCAGCCAGCTTTATTTCAGCATTCCGGTAATAGAAAGAGAGCACGATCGAAGAAGCACTTGCAAGCGCAGTGTCCAGTTGCGGGTACGCCGTAAAATCCCTCAGGCCGCTGTATTTTTCAAATACATGCTTGAGCGCAAGCGGGAGTGCACGCCTGCGGTCAGCGGCGTCCTTGCTGTCGACCACCGCCTCACCTGTATAGATTTCGACCGTGGCTGCCTCGCTGCTGGTAAAAGGCAGCAAAGTGAGCAGTAAAATCAGGATCAATGTTCTCATGGGGTACCGGGTGCAGGATCAATAAATAAGATAACATATGGCTCTTCCAGTCCGTAACGAAACTAGCAACCGGAACCCACTTTGAATAACACGACAAAAGCCACTGAAAGCCTTTCCTACCGCGACGCCGGTGTTGATATTGACGCAGGCAACGAACTGGTCGAGCGCATCAAGCCGGCCGTTAAAAGCACTCTGCGCCCCGAAGTCCTCACCGGACTTGGCGGGTTTGGTGCCCTGTTCAACATGGACCTGCAAAAATGGCGGGAGCCCCTGCTGGTATCCGGGACCGACGGAGTCGGCACCAAGCTGATGCTCGCCCGGCAGCTGGGCAAGCATGACACTATTGGAATCGACCTGGTCGCCATGTGTGTCAACGACATCCTGACATGCGGTGCTGAACCGTTGTTTTTTCTCGACTATTTCGCCACCGGAAAACTCAACCTGGATGAGGCACAGGCGGTAGTCGAAGGAATCGCTCACGGTTGTCGTCTGGCAGGCTGCGCACTGATTGGCGGTGAAACAGCTGAGATGCCCGGCATGTACGGCGAAGGCGAGTACGACCTGGCTGGATTCTCGGTCGGCGCTGTTGAACGATCCGAACTGCTTGACGGTAGCAGGATCGAGGCCGGCCACCGCATCCTGGGACTGGCATCCAGCGGCCCCCATTCCAACGGTTATTCGCTGATCCGAAAAGTCATCGAACACGCAGGCGCCGACCTTGCTGCAACACTCACTGAATCATCAGGCGAAGTGGTGAAACTCGGTGACGCACTGCTTGCGCCAACGACCATCTACGTGAAGCCCGTGCTCAAGCTGCTGAAAAGCACCCGCATTGACGGCCTTGCACATATAACAGGCGGCGGACTGACCGAAAACATCATCCGTGTTTTACCGGATGGAGTCGGCATAGAAATTTCCACCGAAAGCTGGACTCGGCCCGCTGTCTTTTCCTGGTTGCAGGAAAACGGTTCGATCACTGACGCCGAAATGCTGCGGACATTCAATTGCGGAATCGGCATGGTCATGATTGTGCCTGATGCCGAGGCTGAAACCGTATCTTCGCTGGCCAAAAAGGAAGGCCTGACCAGCTTTGATATCGGTTCCGTGGTTACCACCAGCGACGATTCCCGGGTACGTTATCTTTGAAGAGTCGCCCGCTGAAATTAGCCGTCCTGATTTCGGGCTCCGGCAGCAACCTGCAGGCGCTGATTGATGCACAGCAATCAGGCCGTCTGAATGTAGAAATCGGTCATGTAATCAGTAACGTGGCCGGAGCACTCGGCCTGGAACGCGCCGCAAAAGCCGGAATCAACATCAGTGTGCTGGAACACGGTGGGTTTGCCAGCCGCGCCGAGTTCGATCATGCACTGGCACTGCTGGTCGCGGCTGGTAAGCCCGACCTGGTCGTTCTAGCCGGCTTTATGCGCATCATCGGATCAAACCTGCTGGAACCGTTCGAGGGCAGGATGATCAATCTGCACCCATCGCTACTACCGCTATACCGGGGTACCCAAACCTACCATCGGGCGATCGACGCCGGTGACCGGCAGCACGGAGCCAGCATTCACTTCGTCACTGAAGAACTCGACGGCGGCCCGGTAATCTCCCAGGTAGTGATACCTATCCTGGCAGAGGACAGCCCGGAAAGCCTGGCATCACGTTTGTCGCCGATGGAACACAGCCTGTTGGTGGCTACGGTTGAATTCCTGGCCGGACACGAGGTCGAATGCAACACCGGCTCAGTCATCATTGACGGCACGAAAGCTGCCGTTCCGTTGCAACTTCAAACTGATGGCAGGCTTCACCCTTAACTACAAAGGCGGCGCGACATGAACCTGAAAAAACTGCTTCTTTCACTAATTGTGGCAGCGTTCGGGCTGTCTGCCTGTTCCGTCAACCCGGTGACCGGGGATCGTAATTTCCAAATCTACGGGACCGACTGGGAGCAGCAGGTTGGCAACCAGATGTATGCTCCGATGAAACAATCGCAGGGCGGCGAGTTCATCCTCGACCCGGAACTGACGACCTATGTTCAGGGAGTGGGCAAGCGCCTGGCGAACCAGGCCCGCCGAAAGTCAGAGCTGGACTACGAATTCAGTATCCTCAATAACTCGACGCCGAATGCCTGGGCCCTGCCCGGCGGCAAAATCGTGATCAACCGGGGCCTGCTGATCCAGCTCGATTCAGAAGCCGAACTGGCCGCCGTGCTGGGACATGAAATCGTTCACTCAGACGCAGCACACGGCGCGCGCGCGCAATCCAAGGGAGCGCTGACACAAGCGGGTGCGGTCATTAGCATGGTCATCCTCGGCAGCACGATTGATTCGCAGGCGGCACGTGAAGTGGCCATGATGGTGCCCGCACTCGGCAGCCAGTTACTGAACCAGAAATACGGCCGGGACGCGGAACGGGAGTCCGATGAATACGGCATGATTTACATGTCCGAAGCGGGCTATAACCCAAGAGGCGCCATTGAACTGCAGGAAACCTTCGTCGAAATCTCAAAAGAGCGGGACACTGACTGGATAAGCGGCCTTTTCGCTTCTCACCCGCCCTCGATGGGGCGCGTCGAGAATAACCGCGAGACCGCCCTCACCTTGCCGGAAGGTGGTGAAATGGGCCGGGAACGTTACCGGGAGAAAATCGCTTACCTGAAACGCGTGCAGCCCGCTTACGATGCCTACGATGAAGCAAAAAAGGCCGTCGCAGACGATAACGCGAGCCTGGCCCAGGAGAAACTGAATAAAGCGCTGGCAATGGAACCCAGGGAGTCGTTGTTTCATGACCTGCAGGGTGATCTTTACGCGCTGGATGACCGTGACAAGCGGGCCCTTAGCTCTTATCAGAAAGCCATCCGTGCCAACCCCGATTTTTTCTACGGTTACCTGCGCGCGGGACAGATGCAGTACGCGCTCAACCAGACCACCCCGTCCCGTAGCAGTCTGGATAAGAGCCTGGAACTGATGCCTACGGCCGAGGCACACTACCTGCTGGGCATGTTGGATAAGCGACAGGGCAATATGAGTACCGCCCTGGAGCATTTCCAGACGGCCGCCCAGTCCGAGTCTGAAACCAGCAATAAGGCAACCCGGGAACTGGTCCTTCTGGACCTGCAAAACAACCCCTCGAAATACGTAGGATCCCGTGCGGTCGTTGACCGCGACAACCAGGTCTGGGTTCAGTTTGGAAACCTCACACGGGTACCCATCAGAAATATTGTCATCAGCTACGCCTGGCTTGATAGCCAGGGGCAGACCCGGCAAAACAAGAAAACCTACCGCGGGCCACTAGCCGGAGGCGCTCAGGACCAGATGGCACTGGGCATTACGATCCCTGACCCCAATGAGCTCAATCGCAGGGTCAGCGTCGAGGTGATCGGCGCCCGCGTCGTAAATTAAGCTGACTCAGGCTGAAGGTGAGCTGTTCCGCCTGATACGGGCACCCAGCGCCCTGAGTTTTTCCTCGATATTTTCGTAACCGCGATCAATATGATATACCCGGTCGACGACCGTCTCACCCTGCGCTACCAGGCCCGCCAACACCAGGCTGGCCGAAGCACGCAGGTCCGTTGCCATGATCGGGGCACCCATCAGCTTCGGTACGCCTCGGATAATAGCCGTGTTGCCTTTGACCTGGATGTCCGCACCCAGTCTTTGCAGCTCCTGCACGTGCATGAACCGGTTTTCGAAAATGGTTTCACTGATCACGCCAGTACCCTCTGCTATCGTGTTGAGGGCCATGAACTGGGCCTGCATATCGGTCGGGAATCCCGGGTATGGTGCCGTTGTCAGGTCAACAGACTTCGGCCTGCGCCCCCCCATGTCCAGTTCAATCCAGTCATCGCCGACCGTGATATCCGCCCCGGCCTCAGTCAGCTTGTCCAGCACCGAATCGAGGTGTGAAGGTCGCGTCCGGGTGCAACGCACACGGCCACCGGTTATTGCCGCGCCCACCAGATAGGTCCCGGTTTCAATTCGGTCCGGTAAAACAGAATACTCTGTGCCATGCAGACTCTCACGGCCTTCGATAGTGATGGTGTTGGTACCTGCGCCTTCGATATACGCCCCCATCGATATGAGGAAATCAGCCAGGTCAACAACTTCCGGCTCTTGAGCGGCGTTTTCGATCACCGTGGTCCCCTGAGCCAGCGTTGCCGCCATCAGCAGATTTTCGGTACCCGTAACTGTCACCGTGTCCATGATGATACGGGCGCCCTTGAGGCGATCAGCCCTTGCGACGATGTTGCCGTTGACGACCTCGACCTTTGCACCCAGCAGGCTCAAACCATGCAGGTGCAGATCAACCGGCCTGGAGCCGATCGCACACCCGCCCGGCAACGAAACCTCTGCCTGACCATAGCGGGCCACCAGCGGACCCAGCACCAGGATAGAAGCTCGCATGGTTTTGACCAGATCATAAGGCGCCTCAAAATGCTGCATGCTGCGCGGGTCAATTTCGATTTGCATGCCGTCGCCAATACTCAGTTCGGCCCCCATCCGCCCCAGTAGCTCCATCGTGGTAGTGACATCCTGCAAATGAGGCACGTTACTTATCCGCGAAGGATGGTCGCCCAGAAGGCAGCCTACCAGGATAGGGAGCACGGCATTCTTGGCTCCGGAAATCCGGACATCGCCCTGCAGCGGCACACCGCCCTGTATCTCAATTTTTGCCATTTCAGCCGATCTCATCCGGTGCCTGGGTATTTAATCCCAGCGCGTGAATTTCATTTCCCATGTACTTGCCCAACGTCGCATAAACCAGGCGATGACGTTGCAAAGTGGGCTTGCCGGTAAACGAGGGACAGATGACATGGGCTTCAAAATGGACCCCGTCTGCGCCTGTTACGGTCACTGTCGCATCGGGCAAACCGGCCCGAATCATTTGCTCTATTCGTGCTGTATCCATAGACTATGCTTCCTCTTCTCCTGATTACTTCTGCTGTACTACTGCAGACGCCCGACATCATAATGGAACAGGAACCGATACTGAAAGAGAATTGCGCCATATGCTGATTTCCATCGCGCAACTGGCGGGAGGATTTATCCTGCTGGTCTGGGGTGCAGACCGTCTGGTGGCGGGTGCGTCGGCGCTGGCTCGCAACCTGGGCGTATCGCCGTTGATCATCGGCCTGACCATTGTCGCCTTCGGAACTTCCGCCCCTGAACTGGTGGTTTCCGGCGTCGCTGCATCCCGCGGCAACCCTGGCCTCGCGGTGGGCAATGCGATCGGCTCCAACATTGCCAATATCGGGATGATACTTGGCCTGACTGCCATTGTTTACCCACTGAGAGTGGAATCGGAAACACTCAAGCGCGAATACCCCCTGCTGATGCTGATCATGATCGCCGCCCTGATCATGGCCGCCGACTTCTTATATGACCGCACCGAAGGCTGGCTGCTGCTGGCCGGCCTGGTCGCACTGATCATCTGGATGATCCGCTACGGTCTGCGACTTGGCACGGGCGACCCTCTTGCCGACGAATTTGCCGCCGAAATACCTAGCAATATGCCAACAAAGACCGCTGTTTTCTGGCTTGTGGTAGGTCTGATTATCCTGCCGGTCAGTTCGAAATTCCTGGTTGACGGCGCAATTTTCATCGCCCGCAGCCTGGAAGTATCCGAGGCAGTCATCGGTCTGACCATCATGGCGTTCGGCACCAGTCTGCCGGAGTTGGCAGCGGCGTTAACCAGCGCACTGCGTGAAGAGGATGACCTCGCCATCGGAAACGTCATCGGCTCAAACATGTTCAATATTCTGGGCGTGTTGGGGATTGCCGCTGTCATCAAACCAGTGGATGTCGATGTAATGATGCTAAAGCAGGATTTCCCGGTCATGTTCCTGTTTACCATGCTGCTGTTTTTCATGGCCTACGGGATCCAGGGGCCGGGCCGGATCAGTCGAAAATCCGGGATCTTGTTGCTCTCCATGTTTGTGGCATACCAGATCCTCGTTTGGGTCACCGCCGGGCGCGTTGCGCCAGAGGTTACAGGATGAACAGGAATGCCATTCAAGCGCTTGCAAAGGCTGTCATCGAGACGCAGGCCGGCGCCATTACCGGACTATTACAGCGAATCGACGATGACTTCATTGAAGCCTGCACGTACCTGCTGGAGTGCAGTGGTCGCGTAGTCGTCATCGGCATGGGAAAATCAGGCCACATCGGCAGCAAAATTGCCGCAACCATGGCCAGCACCGGAACACCGGCTTTTTTCGTTCACCCGGCAGAAGCCAGTCACGGCGATCTGGGCATGATCAAGTCGCGCGATGTCGTACTTGCCCTGTCCAGTTCCGGTGAGACCGATGAAGTGAACATCATCCTTCCGGTTCTGAAACGCATCGGCGTTAGAATCGTAGCGATGACGGGCAACCCGGCTTCAACTCTGGCAAAGCACGCAGATGTACACCTCAACGTTGGCGTTGAGAAAGAGGCCTGCCCGCTGGGTCTGGCACCGACCTCGAGCACCACAGCAGCGCTGGTCATGGGTGATACGTTGGCAATTTCCCTGCTGGAAACGCGAGGCTTCAGCCGTGAGGATTTCGCCTTGTCGCATCCAGCCGGACAACTGGGCAAACGCCTGCTGCTCCATATCCGTGACATCATGCATACCGGCGATGCAATCCCCCGTGTTCAACATGACGCACCGATCAGCCAGGCGATCATGGAAATGACCGCCAAGCGCCTGGGTATGACTGCGGTGCTGGATTTCGAGGGCCATGTAACAGGGATTTTCACGGACGGCGACCTGCGCCGCACGCTGGACTCAGGCCTGGATCCGCATGTGACCCCGGTCAGTGACGTCATGACCACAGGTGGACAGCATATCGCGCCGGGCGCGCTGGCCATGGAAGCCATGCAAATGATGCAGCAATTCTCCATCCAGGGCATCCTGGTAATTGACGAAGATAACAGTCTGGTGGGTGCACTGAACTTCCAGGACCTGTTGCAGGCCGGAGTGATCTGAATGTCTGTTATCGATATTTCCGGAATAGACGACCTGCTGCTAGAAAGAGCAGCGCGTATCAACATGCTGGTGCTGGACGTAGACGGCGTACTGACCGACGGCAGGCTGTACTTCGACAACCGGGGAAACGAGATGAAGGCATTCAGCACGCGTGACGGGCTGGGCCTGAAAGCTCTGCAAAGCCAGGGTATCCAGTTGGCCCTGATCACCGGCAGGCAATCGGAGATCGTAGCGCAGAGGGCTGCACAGCTCGGCATCACCCAGGTCTACCAGGGCCGCAACGACAAACTGAACGCTTTCCACGAATTGCTTTCTGATACCGGTATGGATGAACAGAATATCTGCTACGCCGGTGATGACTGGATCGATCTTCCTGTGCTCGAGCGGGTTGGCCTTGCCGTGACCGTGGCAGATGCTGACGCCGTCGTTAAGAATCGCGTGCACTGGGTAACCTCGCTCAAAGGAGGCCGCGGCGCCGTTCGCGAAGTATGTGACCTCATTCTGGCTGCCCGCGGACTGGACCAGGCCGTACTCGATGGAATCCTGAACCAGTGATTCGGCGTCGAACCCGGCACGGAATACTGCTGCTGGCCATGCTGGCCGCATTAACCTTCTACCTGTCAAATGACCAGGTGGATGCACCGGCGGCGCCGTCCGGCATGCTGGATACCCGGTTGAACTACGCATTGTATGATTTTGAGGGACGTTTGCTGGACGTAAACGGCGCGATTAATATTGAAATGACGGCACCGGTTTTGCGCAGCAACGCGCAGAGCGGAGTCGGCACGGTCGAACAGGCCGAAATACGGATTCTTCAGGAAGATGAACGGTGGTACATTAGGGCAGAGTCTGCAATCATCACCGCGAATCGCGAACACGTTTCCATGATCGGTGATGTCTACCTCACCCGGAGAAACGAAGTTACCGGAAAACTACTGGAAATTGAAACCAAGGACGTTATGTTGAATGTGACGCCCCGGACAGCAAGTACCGACGCTGGAGTCAGTATCTGGCAGGAAAACGACCGGCTGGATGCGACAGGAATGTATCTCGACATGGTATCCAACAGTTTTGAACTTTTTGAGGACGTAAAGGCGCACTATGAAACTCCATAAGCGGTTACTAATGACAGCGGCGACACTGTTGCTCGTAATTCCCGGCGCATTACCCGCGCTCGAGACTGACCGCCAGCAACCATTGGAAGTGAACGCCGACTCAACCGATGGAACCCTGGGCGACGGCATTGCCACGCTGAAGGGTAACGTGGAAATCCGCCAGGGCACATTGCTGATCCGGGCGGACATTGCCGAGGTTGAGAAAGCTGAAGGCAAAGTGCGGAAAATCGAGCTGAACGGCAACCCGGTGCACCTGCAGCAGGAAATTGAGGAAGAAGGGCTGGTCAGCGCCGAGGCCCGCAAACTCGAATACATGGTCGCCACGGGAATCGTCACGCTCAGCGGTGCAGCAGATGTTGTTCACCCACAATACAACATCAGCGGCGAGGTACTTGAGTACGACATGAATGCCCAGCATTTCAAGGGCAGTGGTGGCGACAGTAACGGCCGTATCCGGATCCGGATGGAGCCCGAAGTGGTGCCGGACAGTCCGCAGATAGGCGGGAACCACGAAGCAGAAGAGTCCGGCAGTGAAAGTGAAGCCGTCAGCCCGGATGAAAACGGGGAAACAGGATAGGCGAATGCTTAAAGCAATAAACCTTCACAAGACCTTTGGCAAACGCGAGGTCGTTCGCGGCGTCACCATGCAGGTAGAGCCGGGCGAAGTCGTCGGCTTGCTGGGACCCAACGGTGCAGGGAAAACCACCTGCTTCTACATGATCGTGGGTCTGGTGCCGGTGGGTGACGGGCAAATCCTGGTAGATGATGAGGACGTAACACATGAGCCCGTCAACGTTCGCTCCGGACTCGGTGTGGGCTATCTCCCGCAGGATGCATCAATTTTCCGCAAGCTTTCGGTGGCCGATAACATCATGGCCATCCTGGAAATCCGCAAGGACCTCACCGCAGCGGAACGAACAGAGCAACAACAGAAACTGCTGGAAGACCTCGGTATTGGGCACATCGCGGAGCAAAAAGGCATCAGCCTTTCAGGTGGCGAACGGCGCCGGGCTGAAATTGCCCGCGCACTGGCAGCCGGCCCCCGGTTTATCCTGCTGGACGAACCTTTTGCCGGGGTCGATCCCATATCTGTCATTGAAATTCAGAAAATCGTCGAACACCTGACCGATTTAAACATCGGCGTGCTGATCACCGACCACAATGTGCGGGAAACGCTTGGGATTTGTGACCATGCTTATATCCTCAATGAGGGCCAGGTGCTGGCAGAAGGTAAACCGGAGACTATCATCGCCAATGATGAAGTGAGGCAAGTTTACCTGGGCAAGGATTTCAGCCTCTGATCACAGCATGGCTGAACCTTATCTACAACTAAGACTCTCCCAAAAACTGGCGCTTGCGCCACAGTTACAGCAAGCCATTCGCCTGCTGCAACTGAATAGAATCGAACTTCGTGAATACATCCAGGACGCACTGGACTCCAACCCCATTTTGGAACGCGAGGAGGGTGGCGAAGCGGAACCAGGCGGCGAACCCGAACAGGAAAGCAGCGAAAAAACCGAGGCCGCTGAACAACAGGACTGGGAGGTTGAAAGCCTCGGCGACGAACAATGGATGGAGAGTGGCCCATACGATAGCTTCTCCGGCGAATCCCAAATTGCCGACACCAGCAGCGACTCGTTACGCGAACACCTGCTTTGGCAGATTAACCTGTCGCACTTCAGCGATGAGGATGCCGCCATCGCTGAAGCCATTGTTTACGGGCTCGATGAAGATGGCTATCTGCACGAAAGCATCGAGGACGTCAGGGCCAGCCTGGCGCCGGAACTGCTGGTCGAAGAAGACGAAATCCTGGCCGTACTGCACCGGGTCCAGAGACTGGAGCCGGTTGGTGTGGCCACCCGTAATGCGGCAGAATGCATCCGTGTTCAGCTATCTGCCCTGCCCTCCGATACGAAGACCCGCGACCTCGCCCTGCGCATTTCAAAGGACTACCTGGAACTACTGGCCCGGCATGACCTGGATGAACTCAGGAAAAGAACGGGTGCCAGCGAGGAGGCCATCGAAGCAGCGATTGATTTAATCCAGTCGCTCGAGCCACGGCCTGGGTCACGCTATGACAACCGCCAGGATGAATACCTGGTGCCGGACGTTTACGCCACCCGGATTGATGACGAATGGCGGGTGACGCTCAACCCGGAAAACGAGCCCGGGCTGAAACTGAACAATTACTACATAGGCCTGTTACGCAAGTCCGGCGGCAAGGATGCAGACTACTTGCGCGGGCGGCTGCAGGAAGCTCGCTGGCTGATGTCCAGCCTGGAGCTCCGAAACCAGACGCTGATGCGCGTGTCGCAGAGTATCGTCGACTTCCAGCAGGATTTTTTGGAAAAAGGCGAAATAGGAATGAAACCACTGGTTCTCAAGGAAATTTCCGAAGCGATCGGTGTGCACGAATCGACCGTATCCCGGGCAACGACCCGCAAATATATGCTCACACCGCGCGGGATATTCGAGCTCAAATATTTTTTCTCCAGCCACGTGCAAACAGACAACGGCGGAACCATCAGCGCGACGGCCGTGAAGGCCCACTTGCAGGTGCTACTGGACAAAGAACCGCCTGGCAGCCCGCTGAGTGACCAGGAGTTGTCGGAAATTCTGAGCCGGACGGGAATACGCGCCGCCAGGAGAACAGTGGCCAAGTACCGTGAATCGCTTGGCATCGGCTCATCGAATGAACGCCGTCGCCTCTACCGGCCGGTATAGGGCAACCTTGAAATTGCCTTGTATGATCCGCATTATTGCTTTGACTAGGCAACCTTTGAAATCAGGTATAAGATTAAGACATGGATCGTGTAATCCTTCTCGTTCTCACCCATCAAATAAGGCAAACGAAGCCCGGACTTCCGGTATCACGCCGGCTTGACTGGTGACCATAAAATGGAGATCAACATGCAAATAAACATTACCGGACATCACATTGAAGTTACTCCTGCGTTGCGTGCCTACGTGACCGAAAAACTGCAGCGGATTTCAAGACATTTTGACCACGTGATTTCCATCAATGTCATTCTCAAAGTTGAAAACCCCCAACAACAGCAGGCTGAAGCAACTGTTCATGCCGCCGGCAAAGAAATTTTCGCGCAGGATACAGATGCCGATATGTACGCGGCCATCGATGGCCTTATCGATAAGCTGGACAAGCAGGTTCGGCGCTACAAGGATCGTCTGCGCGGCAACCACTCCAACTCTGCAAAAAGAACGGCTTCGCTGGGTTAGCCGTCTCTGACGCATCCCGAATAAAAGTACTGGAATGGCCATTTAGAAATGCTTATTAGTGATCTGCTGAGCCCGGAAAAAATACACTGTGATGTTCACAGTAGCAGCAAGAAAAAGCTACTCGAACTGATCAGTGAGGAACTGGCCCGCAACAGTGACAGCCTCGGCCAGAGAGAAATCTTTGAAAGCCTGTGCGCCAGGGAACGTCTCGGAAGCACCGGCCTCGGTAAGGGCGTGGCCATTCCTCACGGCCGGGTCAAGGGTACCCGGCATGTCGAAGTATCGTTCCTTCGGCTGAAAAAACCGGTGGCGTTTGACGCCGTTGACGGGCAACCGGTGGACCTTCTATTTGCCCTGGCAGTACCCGATAACTGCGCAGAAGATCACTTGAAATTGCTGGCACAGGTTGCCGAATTATTCAGCGACAAGGAATTGCTCGAAGAATTGCGCACGGCGGATAATTCAGGAAGCCTGCTAAAACTTCTCTCCGGCTCCAGGCATTGATGTGGTTTTCATGTATCTGCAATACTGTTGAGTGTGACCCGCACGATAACAGCCCGTAGTCTGTTTGAAGACCTCAGCGAGAGGTTGGACCTGCACTGGGTCTCCACAGGTGATGAGCCGGACGAATACACCCTGTCAACGCTCGATATGACATCACGCCCGGCAGTGGCGGGCTACCTCAATCTGATCCACCCTAATCGGGTACAGGTCCTGGGCCGCGAAGAGATCAGTTATCTCGATTTACAGGACCCCATTGAACAACAGGCAACGGCCTTCTTGATACTGGATAGCCAACCATTGGCCATCATGGTCGGCGACGGTCTTGAAATTCCATCCAGGATCGCGGATGCGGCCTGCGGCAGATCCACGGCGCTGATTCGTTCCGGACTGCCGGCAGAAGAACTGGTCAATTACCTTCAGTACTATATTTCCAAGGCGCTGGCCCAGCGTACCACCTTGCACGGAGTCTTCATGGAGGTCTTCACCCTTGGTGTGTTAATTACCGGTGACCCTGGCACCGGCAAGAGCGAACTGGCTCTGGAGTTGCTGAACCGCGGTCACCGTCTGATCGCCGATGATGCCCCCGAGTTTACCCGTATCTCACCCGAAATCATCGATGGTACCTGCCCTGAGGCCCTGCAGGACTGCCTCGAAGTCCGCGGGCTGGGAGTGCTTAATGTACGGCACATGTTCGGAGATGCCGCGGTCAAGATGAACAAATTTCTTCGGCTGATCATCCACCTGGAAATCCCCGGGCGCCCCGGGCACCCGGTCAGCGAAGACCGGCTACGCGGCAACAGCAGTTCTTTAGAGGTACTGAAAATGGATATACCTCGAATCACTCTACCGGTCATGGCCGGAAGAAATTTGTCCATCATCGCTGAAGCGGCAGTTCGGGATTTCATGCTCAAGATGAAAGGATATGACGCGGCGTCTGAATTCATACAGAGGCATTCACGCATTCTTCAGCGGCAGAACCCGGGTGACAACAACTGAACATGCGTGCTGAGCCACAGAAGCTGATACTGGTTAGCGGGTTATCCGGTGGCGGTAAATCCACGGCGTTACGGGCCCTGGAAGATCAGGGCTGCTACTGCGTTGACAACCTGCCCGCTGCTCTTCTCCGGGAATTTGCCAATCAGATCAAACTCAACCCTGAGCGGTACTCCAGAGTCGCACTGGGGGTGGACGCGAGGTCACCCGGAAAGGACCTGAAAGAAATCCCCCGGTGGCTGGAAGAACAGTCTCTGGCTGGGCTGGATTGGCAATTACTGTTCCTGATCGCCGACGTCAAGTCCATCATCAAGCGCTTCAGCGAAACGCGCCGTCGCCACCCACTGACCAGCGACCAGATATCCCTGCCGCAGGCGATCGAACAGGAAAAAAGCCTGCTGGACAGTCTGCGCCAGAAAGCGAACTGGGTTATCGACACTTCCGATACGAACATTCATCAGTTGCGCCGCCAGGTCTGGAACTGCGCGGGAAATGAAAACACGTCAATGACCATCGTGCTCGAGTCTTTCGCCTTCAAGCGAGGGGTGCCACAGGACGTTGACTTCATTTTCGACGCACGCATTCTACCCAATCCTCACTGGGTGGATGGCTTGCGCGAATACACCGGAATGGACCAACCGGTCAGGGACTGGCTGGAGCAGGATGAGGCTGTTAAGGGTATGTTTACCGATATATTGAATTTCCTGAAAACCTGGCTACCTGAATTCCGACATAGCCAGCGCAGTTACGTGACGGTTGGCATCGGTTGCACCGGCGGACAGCACCGCTCCGTTTACCTGGTGGACCGCCTGGCCCGGGGGCTGGGCACAGAGTTCGGGCAGGTGTTGATCCACCACAGGGAGATGCAGGAATGAGTGTCGGTATTCTTATCGTCACGCATGGCGGGACCGGTGCAGCGCTTATCGAAGAAGCCGGCTTTGTACTCGGGCAGACTCTGGAAAACGTAGCCTGCCTGGCGCTCAACCAGTCGGGGAATCTACCGGCATCACTACAGGACATCCGCGACGCGATCGAACGGTTAGATACCGATAATGGTGTACTGGTCCTCACTGATCTGATGGGTGCGAGCCCGGCCAACCTGGTGGCCCAGGTACTGGATGATTACCACGCTGTCATGGTGACAGGAGCCAATCTCGGTATGCTGATTCGAGTCTGGAACTACCGTGACAACCCACTTGAAATGGTCACTCGAAAAGCCGTCGACGGCGGTCGAAGCGCTGTAAAGATTTTCCAGGCATGATTTCCAGGAAAGTCACCATCATCAACCGCCTGGGCCTGCATGCGCGTGCCGCCACCAGGCTGGTCAATTGCACTTCAGAATTCACTGCCAAAATCTTCGTCAAGAAAGGCGCCCGGGCGGTCAATGGCAAATCAATCATGGGTGTACTGATGCTGGCCGCGGCTACCGGCACAGAACTGATCATCGAGGCAGATGGTACTGACGAGAACCAGGCACTGGACGCAATAACTGAATTGATCGTCAATCGATTTGGAGAAGATGAGTGAGTATCACCCTCAAAGGTCATGCGGTCGCCCAGGGCATCGCTATCGGCCAAATCCATCTGGCCGAACGAAATGAGCTCGACATTGGTGAATACCGCATCGGCGCTGGTGATGTGGAAAACGAGATCAAGCGTTACCGGGCCGCCGTAAACGCTGCCCGCGAACAACTGCTTGAGCTGGCAGACCGGATTAACCCTGAAGCCGCCATGCCAGCCGTCGAGATCATCCAGTCCCACGTCCTGATGCTGGGCGACTCAAAAATTGGCAAGAGTACCGAGAAACACATCCGCAGCGAGCTCTGCAACGCAGAGTGGGCGGTGCAAGTCCAACTGGAGCAAGTCCTTTCCGAATTCCGCAGCATGGATGATGAGTACATCCGGACCCGTGGCGAAGATGTAACCCAGGTAGTCCGGTTGATCCAGAGCAAACTCAGTGACCAGGCGGCAACCCAGCCGTTCGAGCACTTCCCTGACCGGCTGGCCAACACCCTGGTGATCGCAGTAGAGCTGACACCGGCTGAACTGGCCATACTGCACGAGCGCGGTGTCGCCGGAATCGTCACGGAACACGGCGGGCCGCACAGCCACACGGCCATTCTTGCAAGCAGCCTTGGGATCCCCGCAGTTCTTGGCGTGCCAGGCGCCCGTAGCCGGCTGAAGGAGGGCAGCACGGTCATTGTGGATGGCGGGCGGGGGCTGGTATTTTCAGACCCGGATGCGGCAACACTGGAGCGCTACCGCGAGATCCAACTGGAAGCCTTGCGCTTTCGGAAAGCCCTGAAATCGCTGCGTAACCGGGCAGCGCAGAGCATTGACAACATAAGCGTCAGCCTGCAGGCCAACGCCGAGCGCTCGGGAGAATTGAACCAGGCCCTTGAGGTAGGCGCCGAAGCGATTGGCCTTTATCGAACCGAGTTTCTTTACCTGCAGGGGGTGCTGCCTGATGAAGAAACCCAGCTCATACGATACCGTTCCGCGCTGAAGACCCTGAACGGAAAACCACTGACCATCAGGACACTGGATCTTGGTGGGGATAAAACCAGCGATTCACTCGACTTCTCGGACCCGCGGCGCTCTGCCAATCCGGCACTTGGGCTGCGCGCTGTCCGTTTGTGCCTGCAGGACACAGCACTGTTCAAGACACAGCTGCGAGCCATTCTGAGGGCCAGTGATTCAGGGCCGGTACGCTGTCTCATCCCGATGATTACCAGTGTCCTGGAAATCCGGCGGGTCAAGGCATTGCTTGAAGAGGCCAGGAACGAGCTGGATACCCGCAATCAGCCCTATGACATGGACATGCAGCTGGGTGCAATGATTGAGGTGCCCGCCGCAGCGATGGCGATACTTGACCTGGGACGCCACCTGGATTTCATCTCGGTGGGCACCAATGATCTGCTGCAATACACGCTGGCTGCGGACCGGGGTGATGAACAGGTCGCACACCTCTATGACTTGCAGCATCCGGGTGTTATTCGCCTGCTCAGATACATTTTGAAGGGCGCAGATGAACTGGGTATTCCTGCCTCTGTTTGCGGCGAAGTAGCCGGTGACCCACGCTACACACGCCTCTTGCTGGCACTCGGATTGCGCGAATTCAGTATGCATCCGGCACGCCTGCTGGAAGTGAAGCAAATTATCCGTGAAACCGATGTAGGCCTTGCTCGAAAAGTCATCAAGCGGTGGCTGGGTGATCCTGACGAGCAGGAAAACCAGCCGCTTCTCGAGTTACTCGACGAATCTCAACGCGGTAAGTCATAACCTGCCAGACCCGTTTCCCTTATAATGCCTGCGGTTAGATGGGAGTCCCGCATGGCGGAACAGTTACACGAAGAAAAGACAGCGCGCCAACTGGATCGCCTGACCACGGCGCTCGATTCAGGCACGCAAACCCGTGTTAGCCACTCATTGAAGAGCCTTTCGGCAGCTGAAATTGCCGACCTGCTCGAATCACTCCCTATCGCCAAACGGCTTGCAGTCTGGGAACTGACTGATCCTGAGCTGGACGGCGACGTACTGGTTGAAGTCAACGACGAGGTTCGTGCCAGCCTGATCCGGGGGACAGCCCCCGAAGACCTGGTCGCAGCCGTTGATGATCTCGATATCGACGATCTCGCCGATATTCTCGATGACCTGCCCGATGCGGTAACCAGCGAGGTTTTGCGCAGTCTTGACCGCCAGGATCATGAGCGCCTGTTACATGTCCTGACCTACCCGGAAGACTCTGCCGGTGGCCTGATGGACCCCGACGTGCTGACCATCCGCCCGGACGTAACCCTGGACGTGGTCCTGCGTTACCTGCGGGTGCGCGGCGAATTACCCGAAGTCTTTGATCAGCTTTTTGTCATCGACCGACAGGGCCGTTACCTCGGAAGCCTGAAGCTTTCAGACCTGCTCACACAGGACCCGGCCAGCCTGGTAAGTGATCTGATGAACGAGACGGCTATCAGAATCCCGGTCGACATGCATGAAAGCCAGGTCGCCATCGAGTTTGAACACCACGACCTGGTGTCAGCACCGGTGATTGACTCCGACCAGGTCCTGAAGGGCCATATCACCATTGATGACGTGGTCGATGTGATCAGGGATGAAGCAGAGCATTCGATACTGTCACGTGCGGGTCTGGATGAAGAAGAAGACATGTTTGCACCGATCGTGCAGTCAGCCCGGCGCCGCTGGGTATGGCTGGGTGTAAACCTGGTGACCGCTATACTCGCCGCGCTGGTGCTTTATACCTTTGAGGCCACGCTGGACCAGATTGTAGCCACGGCGGTCCTGTTTCCGATTGTCATGAGCATGGGTGGTATCGCGGGAACCCAGACCCTGACCCTGATGGTCCGCGGAATGGCTACCGGCCAGGTCAACTCCAGCAATACCCCTGCCCTGTTACGCAAAGAACTGGCCGTGGGCCTGCTCAACGGTTTCGTGTTCTCCCTTGTCGTCGCCGCCATTGCCTATTTCTGGTATGGCGACAGTTTTCTTGGCCTGGTCATGGGGGCAGCGATATTGCTTAACCTGCTGGCCGGCGCGCTGGCTGGCGCGTTGATCCCGGGAATTCTCAAACGGATGTCCATTGATCCAGCGCTGGCCGGGGGCGTAGTACTGACCACGGTCACCGATGTGGTCGGGATTCTGGCGTTCATCGGCCTGGCGACGTTCATGTTGGTGGGGCGATAAGCCGCCAGATCATTCTGATGAAGATTTTACTGATCACCCAGGAAGCCCCACTGCTGAACCACGAAGTGGTGAGCGGCAATGCTATTCGAAGCCAGCAAATCAGTTCAGCGCTTGAAGGCGCGGGCCACGAGGTTGAACAGGTTTGGCTGAGCAAGGATTCCACGCCATACAGGCGATCGGGTTCAACCTTCCGCAATCAGGACGACTTAAAGGGCATCCTGATGAAACAGGAACCCGAGGCCATCATCGTCTCCTACTGGGAATTGCTCGGCCTGTTGCCACATGAGAGCAACGTTCCGGTAGTCCTGGATTACGTGGCCCCCCGCTCGCTGGAAGAACTGTACGAATCGCCTTCAACGGTCACTGCCAGCCTCAAGCGACTGGTTCACAACCTGCGCCGCTGCGACCTGGTACTCGTGGGTAACGAGTTGCAGAGCCACTTGCTGGTCAACCTGCTGATAGAAGCCGGGTTTGATCTGCGCGGCTCCAACCCCATCAGAGTCGTTCCTTTAGGAGCTGAAATTACTGATCCGCCGCAATCAGACCCTGCCCGGGATGGCTGGCTTTTCGTCGGCGGTGGTGTGACCTGGCCGTGGCGTTCGGCAGAGCCTTACCATGCTGAGCTGGAAACTTTTGCGCAACGGAATCACCCGGGTATGCAACTGGTTCAATTCGGCGGTGACTATCGCTGGCATGACAGCACCCCAGCAGGCGATCAGGCCGGCGCGGGTGAAACCGGCGCGGTGCAAATCCGTGAATTGCTGCCTTACCGGCAATACAGTCAATTTCTCAGCCAAAAAGCTCATATCGGAATCGAACTGGCCGAGTGGAACATCGAGCGGCAATACAGTCAGTCTTTTCGTTCACTGGAGTTCCTCCGCCACGGGCTGCCCATCCTTTGCAATCGCTACCTTCCGCTGGCCAGACTGGTCGAAGAATATGATGCGGGCTGGGTCGTCGATGAACCGGAATCGCTGGCTCCGCTGCTCGCTGAAATCATCGCCGCGCCCGATAAATGGAAGGAAAAGTCGGCCAACGCACAGAAACTGGTCAATGTCGCATTACAACCGCAAACCTCTACTGAGCCGCTGCTGGACTGGTTAAAATCACCGCAAAAGGCAGCCCGGCTCAAGACCGGCCCCATCAGCAGGGAAACCGCACCTGTGCTCGGCGTACCACCCTTTGGCGAGCGGCTGAAACGGCAGTTCAGACTGGCCTGGACCGTTCTGCTGAACCGTTTGTTCGGTCAGGATCGCGGGCAGGGAATCATAATCGTCACGCGTGGTGACCTGTTCCCGCCGGACCACGGAGCCGCCGTGCGCACGGTGGAAAGTGCCAAAGCACTCGCGCGCAGCGGCATCCGGGTGGGCATCGTCACCGACGATCGCAAACACTGGTTCGAGCTGGTCGGTGAGGATACCGTGGCGCGTAAATACCCTGTGTGGACCCGGTTAGTAAGCATCCCAGGCCCGCTGGCCAAGCTGTTGCACTTTTCCAAAGACCTGCCCTACAGCAACAGTTTTTTGTATCTGCCGATGACTGATGGTTCGTTTTTCTGGCGAACCATCGCTGCCTCCCGCGCCCTCCATGCAGGCGTGCTGCAGGCCGAATTTCCTGCCTATGCGCTGCCCTGCATCAGGGCCCGCGAAACGCTCGACTGCCGTGTGGCAATGGTTCAGCACAATGTTGAATATGACCGTATCAGAGCGCAGGTTCCTGAACTCACGCAGGAGCAGTATGAAAACCTCAAAGCGATCGAAATCGACCTCTGCAACCGCTGTGATGCCGTTGTCTGCGTGTCAGACAACGACCGCCAGAAGCTGGGCGAGGATGGCGTCCATCCGGAGTTGCTTCACATGGTGCCGCACGGCGTCAACCTGACCGAATTTGATGCGCCATCCATCATAGACGCCCGCGCGGAATATGGCATCGCAGACGATTGTCCCTTACTGGTATACCACGGTACCTATTCGTACCCGCCCAACCGGGAGGCATTGCAGATTTTCGCTGACATTCTGCTGCCAGGACTGGAAGACAGGGGACTCAAGTGTCACTTGCTGGCGGTCGGACGCAATCCACCCGCCACTCCTCCGCACCCGCGGATTCACCTGACGGGCAGCGTCGAAATAGTCGCGCCGTGGCTGAAGGCCGCTGACCTGTCGGTAATCCCATTGGTTGAAGGCGGCGGAACGCGGATGAAAATCATCGATTGTTTTGCAGCATGCCTACCGGTCATCAGCACCCGTAAAGGAATCGAAGGCATACCCGTCGAGCCCGGCAAACAGGCCCTGGTGCTGGACGATTGGGAAGAGATCATCAACGCCATCATAGACCTGTGGGAAGACCCCGACGGGGCCAGGAAACTGGCCATGGCCGGTCGGGCACTGGCTGACAGCCTGGACTGGAACGCCGCAGCCGCGAAATACCGTTCGATCTACTCCGCATTGCCTTAAGATTATTTACCCTGGGCGGGTTTGGAAGCCACCTTGTTACGGACATAAACGGGCTGTGCAAGCCCTGCCGGTAGCGGCTCATTGGATTTCAGCCAATTCAATGCCAGTCTGGCTACCGTTTCCGCACGTGGCCGGATTTCGGCATGACAAGCGATAGCCGCAAACCCTAGTGATTCCAGTTCAGTGAATCGACTAAATCCATTACCGGCGGCGACAAAAGGAGTGGCCACAGGTGTGGAGACCGCATCGGGCGGGCATACTCTCTCCTCTCCCAGGACCTCGACATATGCCCCGGCTGCGCAATGAAAATCGGCCGTATAGACTTCATTCATCCGGGCATCCATTGCCACGCAAACCGAATGTGCAGAACCCTGGGAAAGTTCGATTGCCTCCTGTGCAACAGCTGCCAGCGAAGACACCGGAACAACAGGCAAGCCGGCGCCCCAGGCCAACCCCTGGATAACGCCGATGCCGATTCTCAGGCTGGTAAAACTACCCGGGCCGCGACCAAAGGCAATGGCATCAAGGTCAGCCAGCGGCAAACCCGCCTGGTCCAGCAAGGACTGGATAGCCGGCAGCAACAACTCGGCGTGACGCATCGGCGCGACCTCAAAAAATTCGCTGATCTCACCGTCGTAATCCAGACACACCGAACAGGCTTCAGCCGATGTTTCCACCGCCAGCAATTTAGTCATGGAAAAACCTCTCTACTTCGGCACGCCCTGTCGCGAGTTTCATGGGTGGCAGGCTTTCCAGAAAAACCCGGCCATAGGATTTCGTTCTGATTCTCGGGTCACAGATAACCAGGGCCCCCCGGTCGTTGACGTCCCGAATCAAACGGCCCGCACCCTGCTTGAGGGAAATAACCGCCTGCGGCAGGTATAACTGCGTAAACGGATTTCCACCGGACCGGCGCAGAGAATCGCTGCGTGCCTCCATCACCGGGTCATCCGGTGCAGCAAAGGGCAGTTTGTCTATCACCACCAACGACAGTGCTTCACCGATCACATCCACGCCCTCCCAAAAACTGGCCGAACCCAGCAGGACACCTTGTCCGGACTCCCGAAATTGCTCGAGCAAAAGGCTACGGGGCTGCTCACCCTGGACGAATAACGGGAACTCAATTTCACCGTCCAGCAGTTCTGCCGCACGCCGTAACGACCGGTGTGAAGTAAATAACAGGAAGGCCCGCCCCTGACTCGCCTTGAGCAGTGGAACCACCTGCTCCAGCAAGGCCGGTACAAATTCAGCATCGCGCGGTTCCGGAATTTCTTCAGGCAGCCACATCAGTGCATTAGTCGCGTAATCGAAAGGCGAATCCAGCTGCAGAGTCTTTGCATCAGCCAGACCCATCTGGTCGGTGAAGTGGGAAAAATCACCCCGCACGGAAAGTGTCGCCGAGGTGAATACCCAGGCGGCTTCCACGGTTTCCATAAACTGGTTGAATACTTCAGAGACTTCCAACGGCGTAATGTGCAGCGCAAAACCCCGCCCGCGTTTCTCGAACCAACGCACCTCGTCGGTTGTTTGCGGCGTGTCGAACCGGTCCAGCCTGCCCTGTAACTCACCCAACCGCTCGATACAGCCGTCCATGCTGCGTGCGCCGCCTTCCAGTTGCTCCGCCGCGCCAGCCAGTGCGTTAATCGCATGGTCCAGTTCCTGTAACGCGACGCGGACAGGAGCGTCACGGACCAGATCGCTCCAGGAGCCCCGATCAGGCATCCTCTGTGCGATAACAAGTTGAATTTCCTTCAATTTCTGCAGGCAGTCCGCAACCGGTTCGCGCAATATTCCCATCGCGCCGCTGACTTCGGCCGACTCGGCCAGGAAATCACGGCACAGATCCTGAATCTGCCTGGCGGTCAGCGAAATACTGAAGAAGCGGGTAGCCGTTTCAGGTGCCTGGTGGGCTTCGTCGATGATGAAGGCGGCAGCGCCGGGCAGCACTTCCCCGAAACCACTCTGCTTAATCGCCATATCAGCGAACAGCAGATGATGATTCACCACCACCACGTCTGCGTCCTGCGCCTCACTTCGGGCTTTTGCCACGTGGCAATTTTCGAACTGCGGGCATTCACCGCTCAGGCAGTTCTCCGCCGTCGAAGTGACAAATGGCATCAGGCCGCTGTCTTCGGTGATCACCCCGGCTATCGACAGGTCACCATCCGAAGTACGGGCAGACCAATCCATCACTGCTTCCAGCTCTGTGACCGCCTCACGGCTGGGCAGACGGCCCTCGGTACGGGCCAACATCATGCGGTGCAGACAAAGATAATTGGCACGACCCTTCAACAGTGCCGGCTTGATGGACAAACCCAGCGCCTCGCACACCATCGGGAGATCTCTGAAAAACAACTGGTCCTGCAGTGTCTTGGTTCCAGTGGAAATGATGACCCGCTCCCCACTGAGCAAGGCAGGAACCAGGTAAGCGAGCGTTTTACCAATGCCGGTTCCGGCCTCCACCACCAGTGATTGCCGCCCGGCCAGCGCCTGCTCCACTGCTTCAGCCATCTGGATCTGCGCATCACGCGGTGCGAAGGTGGTCAGCTTTTCTGAGAACGGCCCGTCCGCACCCAGCAGACGGGCACTTTTGCCCGGAGATTCCATCATGCTACGGTCACAGACCCCGGGGCTTGGTGTTCATACACGCGCTGGCCTTTTGCTCCGCCTTCGCGGCTTCGGGATGGTCGCCGAGGTGTTCGCGGGAAACGCTTATGGTGCGCCAGTTTCGGCTGCATATCTCACCCACCCTGGGACCAATATCATAGGATCGGGTGGCAAAGTTAAGCGCCTGCTCATAGTCTTTCATCTGCAACTGGACCTCCGCCAGGCTCTGGAGAATTTCCGGATCACGCGGCTGGATCCGCAGCGCGCGTTCCAGCAGCGTGGCCGCCTGCCCAAAATCACCGCTAGACTCTGCCGTACTGGCGTCAGCCAGCAACTCCTTCACCGCCGGGTTTTGCAATGGGAAAACCTGCACGCCGGCGCTGTCCTCTTTCGCCGGTTCACGCACCCGCGAGTCCACTTCGCGGTCCGTTGAAGGCGCAGGTTCAGGGCTCGTTACGCAGGCGCTGAGGAACGCGACCAGCGCCACGGCCAATAGAGTTGAGGTTGCGCGCAATGCGCGCGTCAATCTATTGTTTCTTCTTGCCAAACAGTTTTTTCCAGAATGATTCTTCATCTTCTTCCTGTGCCGCAAAACACGCCGTGCTTTGCTTCGGCTCAGAGCCGTCAATAAATGGTATTTGTATAGCCCCGTCGCAGCCTTTGCCGGTCAAGTAGCCGCTCCGGGAATCTACCCAGAGCCAGTAGGCACCATCCGGCATTCTCAGGTCAACCGGCTCATAGGGCAACTGACGGAAAAGGCGACCCCACAATTGCATTGCCGCGTTACTTCCCGTCACTCCGGCAGGGCTGTTGTCGTCCTTCCCCACCCAGGTTACTGCAACCTGGTTACGAGTATATCCGACAAACCAACTGTCGCGTTTGTCATTGGTGGTGCCGGTTTTCCCCGCCACGCTTCCAGCCTTGCCTAACAAGCCGGGCAGTGCTTTGGCGGTTCCCTGCTCGACCACCTGGGTAAGTGCGTAATTGAGAACGCTGATCGCCTCTCGATGGGGCTGGGGCATCATCCTTAAGGGGTAGCGAACCAGTTCGTCACCGTTCGCCGTTTGCACCGCGATGACCGATCGCAAAGGCACGCTGTAGCCCCCGGCTGCAATGGACTGATAGATTTGGGTGACCTCAAGCGGCGTCAACTCCACAGCGCCCAGGAAAATGGATGGTACGGCGTCGATCTCGGCAACCACGCCCAGTTGCTGGATGCGGTTGAGGAGGTTATTGACACCCAGTTTAAGACCCAGCCGCACGGTCGCCTGGTTATAGGAACGGGTCAGTGCTTCCAGCAGGCTGACTTCACCATGAGACTTACCATCATAATTTGCCGGGCTCCAGTTACTTCCATTCGCCTGCTTCAGGGTCAGCGGCTCATCCTCGATCCGGCTGACCAGGCTGTAACTTTCGTTATGCTCCAGAGCCAGCAGGTAGACCAATGGTTTGATGACCGAACCAATCTGGCGACGCGCGTGTATGGCCCGGTTAAATCCGGCCCGGCCCGGATAGCGATCGCCTACCAGCGCCTGGACTTCACCCGTGGAGACATCGGCTACTACTATGGCCGTCTGCAAGTTGGCCGGCAAACCCCGTTTCTCCAGCTCGAGAAGACCCTGGGTTGCGGCGGTCTGAGCTTTTTCCTGCACCGAAGGCGCCAGGGTCGTAAAAATCCGCAAACCCTCTGTCTTCAAATCGTTCTCGCGATAGATCTGCGCCAACTGCCTGCGCACCAGGTCGACGAAGGCGTGGTAGCGAATACCTTTTGAGCGGGGTTTTTCCGTCACACCCAGCCCCCGGGATGCCTCGCGCCCGGCCTCTGCTTTGGACAACAAACCCGTCTCGGCGAATGCGGCCAGTACCTGGTTACGCCTGGCCAGTGCCCGTTTCGGGTGGCGCCTGGGGTTGTAATAGGACGCCCCCTTCACCAGGCCGATCAGCAGTGCAACCTGGTTGGGCTCCAGCCGTTGCAGGGGCTGGTCAAAATAGAACAGGCTGCCCTGTCCGAAACCATGCACGGCGTAAGCCCCCTGCTGCCCCAGGAAAACCTCGTTGATATAAGCTTCGAGAATCTGTGACTTGTCGTAGTGCGCTTCCAGCAGGAGGGCCATGATGGCCTCGTTGAATTTGCGCGCAATGGTCCGGTCGTGGGTCAGAAAATAGTTTTTGACCAGTTGCTGGGTCAGCGTACTGCCACCCTGCACCGCCCTGCCTGCTTTCAGGTTGGCGAACGCCGCCCTGAGGATGCCACGCAGGTCAATGCCCGGATGGTGCTTGAAGTTACGATCTTCAACGGCCTGCAAACCGGTAATCAGAAGCGGAGGCACATCTGCCACTTTCACCAGGCTGCGGTCTTCTTTTTGCAGCGGGTAGATGGCGGCAATCTCAGCGGGCTCGATTCGCGCGAGGTCCAGCGCCTTGCCGCCAGGCAGCGCAGTAACCGCCGCGACCTTTCCACCCGCAACCCGCACCCGGAAACGGCTGGCTTCTTCATCCGCGTCATGAAAACGAAAAGAGCGGCGGTAAATTTCAACATTGCTGCCGGATACCCGGAACTGTCCCGGCCGTGACACCGGATCAGCACTCCTGTAACCAGCAGCCTTCAATTCCATTTCAAGGTCCCGGACCGGTAGCAAGGCACCGGAATAGAGGTCCAGGGACCGGGCGTAGACGTGGCTCGGCAAATCCCATTTACGACCTTCAAATTCAGTGGTCACCTGGTAGTTCAGATAGATTACCCAGGGCACCAACAGTCCGAGAGACACGCCAAACAGCAACAATCCAAAGCGCCATATTTTCCCGGCCCAGCGCCTCGATACCGGCTTGGCTGCTTTCTTTCTTTTTGCCGCAGTCTTCTTTTTGCGTTTAGTCATCTAAGCAGATGCCTCATAAGCGGGTGACATCACCCGGAGCATTGACCATAATGAAGGGATTTCGTGCCGAAAGCACCCCCATGACCACGACTTTACCAGACCATCAAAACGAGCCCAATTCCCTTGGGAAATTGCTGAGCCAACATTGCGTGCAATGTCCGGGGCTTCCCTTGCTGTTGCTGGGCAAGGGCATCGCTGTTCCCGATTCATTTAAAGCGGCAATCTGCAGCCTTCTGGAGCAGGTTCAGGCCACTAACCCGGGACCGGTCGTACTGACCGTTCTGAGTAATTCGGTGCCCGACCTCAACCCGTTTGCAGGCCTGGCAATAGCGCCGGTTGATGTCCCCGATTCCGACCAGCTTGCAAGCCTGGTTAACCTGCTGGCCCCGGGTGAGATAACAGAATGGAACGACTGGCCGGACCATTGCATCCTGGTTTCAGCGCAAGCGGCGCAGGCCCTTTCCGCTGCCGATACGTCGTCCGGTAATGCGCTGTTACGTTTGCAGGAGGCGGGTGGCAGATTGTTGCTGGCAGACAGTGTCTTTCTACACGATCCGTCAAATAAATTATTTCAGTCAGATACTCTGCAACCCCATGAGCAGCAACGGCCTTCCGCCTGGGGCCAATTGCGAGAGCGGCTGGGACAATGGCTGCAGCTTCAGAACAGTCCACATCCAATGGATTGGGCACCGCTTGCTGCAGATTTCAGGAAAACGAAAAAGCCCGTCACACTGCATATCACACACAGCTGGGGTGGAGGTGTGGCGAAATGGGTTGAATCTTTCATCGAAGCGGATGACAGCGGCGTCAACCTCCAATTATGTGCCGAGGGCCCGCAGTCCGGCAAGGGGTACGGGCAGTGCCTGGCTCTGTACCTGGGCAATCAACTCGAAACTCCGGTTGCCCGTTGGTGGTTACAACCTCCCATCCAGTCAACCGTACGCGAACATGCTCAGTACCGGACCGTGTTGCTTGAGATCCAGCAACGCTATGGCATAGGCCGGGTGATGGTTTCGTCCCTGATCGGGCACAGCCTGGAAGCATTATCGACCGGTTTGCCGACGCTCCAGGTCCTACATGATTTTTACCCGCTATGGCCGCTGCTGGGGATCCACCCCGGACACTACCCCGGCAACATGCCTGGCGAACGATTGACAAAAGCCTTGCAGGAACATGAGCTGTTACCTGGATTCCGGGACCGCGACACAGCTGGATGGCAACTATTGGGACAGCAATGGCGGGAGTGTATTAAAAACAATGCCGTGCGTACGGTCGCTCCCAGCCAGTCAGTCGCAGACCTGCTGAGCGACCTGGACCCCGGCTGGTCCGGGATGGGCACGCAGATCATTCCGCATGGCTTGCCGGAGTTGCCCGGAAACATTCCAGTGCTGCCGAGAGACCGCGAGGACGGTCGCCTGCGGGTCGTGATTCCCGGGCGTATACAAGCCGGAAAAGGGCAGCAGTTATTACTCGAAGCTTTGCCGGAAATCACCCGCTTCGCCCATGTATATTTACTCGGTGCCGGCAAAGAGGGCGAAGTGTTTTTTGGCAAGTCGGGTGTCGATGTCATCATCCAGTATCGCCGTGAAGACCTGCGCGGCCTGCTGGCGACGATCGGACCACATGTCGCAGGCCTGCTGTCGATCGTCCCCGAGACGTTCAGCTATACGCTCTCAGAAATGCAGCAACTGGACATTCCGGTAATCGCCACACGCGTGGGTAGCCTGGCAGAACGCGTCCGGCATGGCGAAACCGGCTGGTTGATCGAACCTGATGCGGGCGCACTGGTTGAAAAGCTGCGGGC
Organism: uncultured Wenzhouxiangellaceae bacterium; assembly: GCA_964443145.1. Classification (GTDB taxonomy): domain Bacteria; phylum Pseudomonadota; class Gammaproteobacteria; order Xanthomonadales; family SZUA-36; genus JAHEFT01. Next base: position 61,685 of record CAYUBS010000002.1, read on the forward strand.
GCTGGCTTCCAATCGGGATGAAATCCAAGCGGTTAGAGACAATTTGGCTGACGTCAGTTTATCCGGCACAACGCAGATGGTCGGCCAATATCAGGCCTTATGTGAACCGCTATCTGCAACGAGGGGACTGACCACGGCACAAAGTCCGGATCGAGCACAGGCGGCTGCCCTCGCCTTTCAAAAGACTGAGCTCACAACAGAAAAACGCCAATTGGCCAAACAGGCAGAGAGCCTTCAGGCCGAGGTGGAAAAACGCAGCAGCTGGGCTGAAGACAGTGAGAAATCCCGGCTGGAGGAAGTCGAGCGGCGCATCAGCTGGGTAGCCCAGCTGGAAGAGCAGCTGGAACATGAGCAGGCTGCGCATCGCCAGACCAACCAGCACCTGGAAGACCTCAGAACCATACACGACTGGGTGTTGGCCACGGCTTCCTGGCGCTGGACCAGGCCGTTCCGGGTGCTGGGCCGGGTTTTCAAAAACCTTAAACAGGCCCGGGCATATAATCCGCTGCGCTGGCCGTTGTTACTCTCCCAGCTGGTTCGCACCTTGAGCACCGATGGCCTAAGCGGTGCCCTTAACCGCTCCCAATCCAGCCAGGCGAAACACCACAAACCGGAAATCCCGGCCGCTGCTGATATCGAATCGATTGGTGACCCGGAAGCGCCCTCAGCCTTTCCTGATGTTGAGGATCCGGACGTTTCCATCATCATCCCCGTTTACAACAAGTGGCTCTACAGCGCAGCGTGTTTACGTTCTCTGGCCGAAATAGCATGTAAAACCAGTTTTGAAGTGATCGTCGTGGATGACCAGTCCAGCGATGAGACACCGGACAGACTGGAACAGGTCAAGGGTCTGACGAACCTGCGCAACAAGCAGAACCTGGGGTTTGTCGGTAGCTGCAACCGCGGGGCTGAGGCCGCCAGGGGCCGCTACGTGGTGATGCTGAACAATGACACCCAGGTGCTGGAAGGTTGGCTTGACGCGCTGCTGGAAACCTTCAAGCGCCATCCTGATACGGGCATGGCCGGTGCCAGCCTGGTCTATCCTGATGGCACATTGCAGGAAGCCGGCGGTATCATTTTCCGGGACGGGTCTGGCTGGAACTACGGCAAGGGTGATAACCCAGAGCGGCCCGAATACCACTACAGCCGCGAAGTCGACTACTGCTCCGGCGCTTGTATCATGCTGGAAACAGCCCTGTTCCGTGAGCTCGGCGGCTTCGATCCGCATTATGCACCCGCCTATTATGAAGATACCGACCTGGCGTTCCGGATACGGTCGAAAGGCCTCAAAGTACGCCTCCAGCCGAGGGCGGTCATCGTTCACCATGAGGGGATCACCTCGGGTACTGATATCAATGAAGGCGCCAAGCGTTACCAGGCCGTTAACCGCGAGAAATTCCTCGAACGCTGGAATTCCGAACTGGCCTCCTACCCCGAGCCAATCCACGACCCGGACAACGGCAGCGAAATCCGCCGCGCGCGTGATCACCGCCTTAAAGGACGGGTACTGATCATTGATGCGTACACCCCTGAGCCGGATCAGGACTCAGGCAGCGTCCGTCTTTGTTACCTGATGGACTGCCTGATTGAACTGGGCTACGGCGTGACCTTCATGGCCGATAACAGAACCCATGCGGGCCGTTATACAACAGCGCTGCAACAGGCGGGTGTGGAGGTGGTTTACGACCCCTGGACGGAATCACTACCGGTATTTTTCCGCGAGCGGGGGAATGAATTTGACTTCGTGCTGATCAGCCGTCACTACGTGGCCTCAAACTACGTTTCCCAGATCCGGCGCTACTGCCCCCGGGCCAGGTTCATTTTTGATACGGTCGACCTGCACTACCTGCGCGAAGAGCGTATGGCGGAGCTGGAAAGTAACCCGGCGCTAAAAACCAGCGCCGCCCAGACCCGAAGGTCAGAACTGGCTGTCATCAACGCTGCTGATGCAACACTGGTCGTCAGCCCGGTGGAAAAGACCGTACTGGCGGAGTCTGCGCCCGGGGCTAAAGTCCACGTGATTTCCAACATCCACGCAGTCACCGGCAGCAAACGTCCTTTCGCCGAACGCAAAGATATTTTCTTCGTCGGTGGCTACCAACACCCGCCCAATATAGATGCTGCGCAATGGTTCGTCAGCGAAATCTGGCCACTGATTCATGAGCAGGAACCCGACATGACCTTTCATCTGATCGGCAGCAAGGCTCCCGAACAGATTCGCGCGCTACACGGCGACGGCGTACATTTTCACGGCTTCGTCAAAACGCTGGACCCCTGGCTGGATGGCTGCAGACTTGCGGTTGCGCCACTTCGCTACGGGGCAGGCGTGAAGGGCAAAGTCAACATGAGCATGAGCAAGGGCCAGCCCGTCGTTGCAACCCCGATGGCGGTGGAAGGCATGTTCGCACAGTCGGGAAGGGACGTGATAGTTGCAGAAACCGCGCGCGACTTCGCAGCCGGAGTGGTCCGCCTTTATCGCGACGAAGAACTCTGGAACAGCGTATCGCTGGCCGGACTGGAAAACGTCCGCCAGTATTTTTCGCTGGAAACGGCCCGCCTGGGATTGCAGGAATTGCTCCACTCGCTGCGCTGAGAAATCAGGCACCCTGGCGTAAGCGACGGGCCTCGGTCACGTTAGGAATACTGCCCAGCCGGCTGAGCAGGTCACTGAGCTGTTCGTAATCCTTGACCCGGACCCTGAGGCGTATCGAGACTTCGTCGTTACTTTCGTCCAACCTACTGCTGATATCGGTGACCTGGGTTTCTGCCGTTGAAAGGATTGTGGAAATATCCCGGATCAAATCTCTGCGGTCAAAAGCCCGCACCTGCACTTCAACCGGGTACTTTGTTTCAGGCTGCGCACCCCACTGAACCTTGAGCAATCGCGGGTTGTTCTCCGCCCGCCAGTGCACAACCTGGCCGCAGTCTTCGCGGTGAATCGTGACGCCCCGGCCCTGTGTGATATAGCCTGCCACGGGGTCACCTGGCACCGGGTGGCAACATTTAGCCAGGGTGGTCATCAGGTTGCCGACACCCTCGATAATCAGGTCATCCCGGCCAGCTGAGGCCTTGCGCCGCTGGCGGACGGGCGACTTGGTCAGCAGGTCTTCGGCCTGAGGGACTACCTGCTCCGCCTTGATACGCTCCAGTGCGTTGAAGATCTGGCCTGTGTTGATATCGCCGTTGCCGACAGCCACAAACAGGTCGTCAACCGAGTTCATATTGAAGCGCTTCAGCACGGCTTCGAGGTCAGACAGCACGATACCGATCCTGCGCGCCTCGTTTTCAAGCGATTCCTTGCCGGCTCTCAGGTTTTCGTCCCTGCTTTCACGCTTATACCACTGCCGTACCTTTGCCCGTGCACGGGCGCCATTGATGTATCCGAGGCGCGGATTGAGCCAGTCACGGCTGGGCTTGGGGTGCTTTCCGGTCAGTATTTCCACCCGGTCGCCGGTATCTACGACATGGGTGAGGGGCACGATCCGGCCATTAACCTTGGCGCCCCGGCAGCGGTGCCCGACCTCAGTGTGCACGTGGTAGGCGAAATCCAGCACGCTGGAACCGGCTGTCAGATCAACCACCTGGCCCTGCGGCGTCAATACATAGACACGGTCTTCGGAGGTCGCTGACTGGAAGCTGTCCAGCAGGCTCTGGTCATCCAGGTCCTCGTCCGAGGAATCGAGCAACTGGCGCATGATGGCGATTTTGTTATCAAAGGCTGGGTCGGTAGGCCCGCCTTCCTTGTAGCGCCAATGTGCCGCGACACCCAGTTCCGCATGCTCGTGCATCTCACGTGTGCGAATCTGGATTTCAACCGCCCTGCCCTCGCGATCAGCCACTGCGGTATGCAGGGACTGGTAATTGTTGCCCTTGGGCGTGGTGATGTAATCGTCGAACTCGCCCGGAATAGGCTGCCACAGCGAATGCACCAGACCCAGGGCGCTGTAACAGGCCGGCAGGTCATCTACCAGCACGCGCACCGCGCGAACGTCAAACAGCTGGTGGAAATCCAGCCCCTTACGCTGCATTTTCTTCCAAATACTGTAAATGTGCTTCGGACGGCCCTTAACTTCCGCCTGGATTCCGGCTTCTTCCATAGATGCTGAAAGTTTGTCCATGAACTGATTAATGAAGCGTTCACGTTCGGCCCGGTGTTCTGCGACCAGCAACGCAATTTTTCGATACTGTTCGGGCTCCTGGTAGCGGAAGGCCAAATCCTCCAACTCCCATTTCAGCTGCCAGATACCCAGCCGGTTAGCCAGGGGCGCGTGGATAAGCATGGTTTCCCTGGCCAGGGTCTCACTCGCCCTTTTGTCTTTTTTCGCGCGCCGCAGCAAGACCAGTTGCCAGGACAAGTCGATCAGTACAACGCGCACATCATTAACCAGGGCGAGCAACAGTCGGCGCAGACCTTCTGCGCTACGCTCTGTAACGTTTTCAGACTGTCCTGACTCGTAGTATTTGAGCTGAGTCAGCTGCTCCAGCTGCCGACGCACTTCGCCGGGCAATTCACTGATGATGCCCGGATCAACTTCTTTTTTCAGGCCGGCAACATGAACCGCGGCACAACTGATGGTAATCGGATCGGCCGACAGGCTTTCCAGGATCTCAAGCAACTCCAGTAAACGATCAATGGCAGCGGCTGAATATGCCTTGCCAGCCAGAAGCTCATGCAGCAGTACCACGCAGCCCTCAGCCGACTCTCCAGCCGATGCTCGATAGCTATCCACCCACTGCAATAAGTGAGTCTTATCGCGCGGCCCGGAACCCTTATGTCGCGGGATCCCTCCCGCGTTGTCATCAATCCTGTTCATTGAACCGATAGTGTATCAACATCCTGTTTTTTTCCAGGCCTCCGCAAGGCGTTTTTCTGACACTCGACAAGCAGTGCCCAATCTCTGCGCAAATAACGATACCCTGAACTCCTCGAGCAGCCAGCGGAACGCGTCCATGGCTTCATCATATACCGCATCATTTGCAAGCGCTTCGCAGTAGCGATTCCACCACGGCGAAATCTGATCCATGCGCTGCCGGTCGCGAACCGGGTTCTGATCCAGTTGTATCAACCGTTCCTCGATGGCTTTCAGATAGCGCGGGTAGTGGCGCAGCCGGTCAGGTTCAAGGTCGCTCAGAAACCCGGGATAGAGCAGGTCATCCAATTGCGATGAGAGGTCTTCGAACAGGTCCGGGAGGCGTTGCTCCAGCGAACCATGAATTTTTCGCAAAAGGCGGCTGTACAGTGGCAGAACTTCATTCAGCAGTTCCGCCCGCTGCAGGGCCTTTTTGCCGATATCGTTCCTGACCCGCTCGCACAGTGCAGTAAAGGAATCTGCATCCCGGATGGTGCTTAGGTCACCGGCTGCATCGACCAGGCTCCGGTGCAGCAACTCCAGAGCCAGTTGCTCCTTTGTGTCCACCGGGCTCCATGCCATCAGGGCCTCGCGGCTCAGGCCATGATGCCTTTTCAAATATCCCAGTTTGTCCGGGATGGCCAGCCTGAGCAGACGCATTACACCATCCATGTGCGACAGTACGGCTTCGTCCCAGGTGTCGAACAGTCGAAGGCCTGCGGCGGTTTCCTGGTCAACAAGTGCCGGCCACGCGGTGGCCCCATCCGGGGTTTTAATCCGCATATCCAGCTTCCCGATGGTCCAGTCAGTTAATCCATCCAGACTGAATTGCTGGCCCTGACGATCCATGAAGCGACGCCGGGCTTTACGTCCCAGCCGCTCCTGGATGGCGTCAAGATCACGACTGCTGTCGATAACCTCGCCGCTCTCGTCCACCACCTTGACGAGGAACCTGAGGTGATCAGGAATGGAATTCTCATCCAGGTCTTGCGGTGCAATCTGTAAGCCGGTCAGACGCTGCAGTTCACCGGCACACACATCCAGCAGAGGTTCCGCACCCCGATCCTGAATCGAGCCCAATAACGCGTCTGCAAAGGCCGGGACCGGGGTCAGCGAGCGCCGTACAGGTTTTGGTAGCTGTCGGATCAGTGCGACCAGTTTGTCACGAAGCAGGCCCGGGACAAGCCATTGCAGCGAACCGGCCGTGAGTGTATTCAGGCGTTCAATCGGCACGCTGATATGCACACCGTCATCCGCACTGCCCGGGTCGAAATGATACTCCAGCGGGAATGGGCGGCCACCGAAATCCAGGCGATCCGGGAACAATTCCCGGGGAGCATCCCCGGCATCATCTCTCATCAACACATCATGGCCGAGGTACAGCAACTCCCTGCCTGCAGCGCCAAGGCCGGTCAGCCACTTTTCAAACGACTGCGCACTGTTTACATCATCAGGAATTCTCGCATCGAAAAACTCAAACTGGGTTTGCTCGTCTGCGACCACATCTCGCCGGCGCCGCTTATGTTCCATCAATTCGACTTCGGCCCGCACTTTTTCGTTATGAGACTTGAATGCCGCGCGGGTGTCCAGTTCGCCCCTGACCAGGGCCTGCATGACGAACAGCCGCCGCGCTTCAACAGGGTCGATCGCAGCATATTGAATGCGCCGCTTCTCAACGATAACCATGCCGTAGAAAGAGACTTGCTCCCAGGCAGTCACCGACCCGCTGCGCCTCGACCAGTGGGGGTCGAAGTAATGCCGTTTCAACAGGTGGGCACCCTGCTGCTCCAGCCATTCCGGCTTAATGACTGCATTGATCCGGGCATACGGCTTGCTGGTATCGACGATTTCAGCTGACATCAACCACTTCGGTGTACTGCCAAACAGACCGGAGCCTGGAAAAATGTGGTACGAGGCGGAACGTGCCCCGGTGTAGCTGCGATCTTCCGGATGTTTTTTGCCGCAGTGACTCAGCAGGCCTGCCAGCAGGCTCTTGTGTACCCGCTCGTAATCACCATGACGGCCGGTCAATTTCCGGCGGTCTTCCCGGGCCAGGTCGCGCAATTGCTGGTAGAGGTCAAACCACTCCAGCACACGTTGCCAGTTCAGAAACTCCCGGCGGCACAGTTTGCGAAACTGGTTTCCCGAATATGTTTTTCTTTTCTCGCGCAGGTAGCGCCACATCATCAACAGGGCCGCAAAGTCCGATTTGTCATCGCTGTAGCGCTCATGCGCTGCGTCTGCTGCCGCCTGGGCCTCGAGTGGGCGCTCCCGCGGGTCCTGGATACTCAGCGCTGCTGCAAGAACCATCACATCTTCCAGGCAACCCGCTTTGTCGCCTTCCTCGACCATTCGCGCCAGGCGCACATCCAGCGGCCAGCGTGCCAGAGCCATTCCAAGTTTGGTGGTCGCATGGGATTTGTCGATTGCCTGCAGTTCGAACAGTAGCTGGTAAGCATCGTTGATCATGCGCGGAGGCGGAACGTCAACAAATGGAAAGTCCTCCACCGTACCCAGGCCCATGGTCAGCATGCGCAGGATCACCGAGGCAAGTGAAGTGCGCAAAATCTCCGGCTCGGTAAATTCAGGCCGGGAATCATAATCCTCCTCGCTGTAGAGGCGCACACAAGTACCCGGACCGAGCCTGCCGCAGCGGCCGGCACGCTGGTTGGCACTGGCCTGAGAGACAGGCTCAATGGGCAGACGCTGGATCCGGCTGCGGTGAGAATACCGACTTATCCTGGCCAGCCCCGAGTCAATCACGAACCGGATCCCAGGTACCGTCAGCGACGTTTCTGCCACGTTGGTGGTCAGAATGATGCGGCGCTTACTGCCGGGATGAAAAACCCGCCGCTGTTCTGTCGAAGACAGCCTGGCGTAAAGCGGCAGCACTTCCGTACCAGCCGGTCCCGCCCGCAGGCCCTGGTGCTTGAGAAAATCGCCGGCCTCCCTGATTTCCCGCTCCCCGGAGAGAAAAACCAGGATATCGCCGCGCGGATCAATCCCACTCAAGCGGCGTACCGCATTTGAAATGCCCTGGTACAGGTCGCGGTCGACACGTTCGGTCTTTTCCACATCCGTGGACAGAGGCTGATAAAGCATCTCGACCGGGTATCCCCTGCCCGACACGGTAATAACCGGCGCCCCGCCAAAATGCTTTGAGAATTTTTCCGTATCGATCGTCGCCGAGGTAATCAGTAGCTTGAGGTCCGGGCGGCGCGACAACAATGTACGCAGGTAGCCCAGCAGAAAATCGATGTTCAGGCTGCGCTCGTGTGCCTCGTCGATGATGATGGTGTCGTATGCGTCGAGAAACCGGTCATGCATCGACTCCGCCAGCAGGATCCCGTCGGTCATGAACTTGATGTAACCACCCGGGCTACTGCGTTCCCTGAACCGAACCTGGTACCCGACCACGGCACCCAATTCGCTGTGCAGTTCTTCAGATACCCGTTCCGCCATTGCCCTTGCTGCAATTCGCCGCGGCTGGGTGCAGGCAATCAGGCCACGTGTACCCCGGCCGGCCTCCAGGCACAACTTGGGTAGCTGCGTGGTCTTGCCGGAACCGGTCTCGCCAGCGACGATGATCACCTGGTTTTGCTCCAGCACCTCGAGAATATGCTCCCGGTGAGCCGTAATCGGCAAATCTGCAGCATATAACGGCTGCGGCAAATCCGCCTGCCGCTGTGCAACCCGCTGGCGCGACTGCTCGATACGCTGCACCACCTTTTCAAGCAGGTCGTCCACGGCCTTACCCTTTCCCTGCCTGCGGCGAAATTCTGACAGCCGCTTCCGGCACCAGGCTGCATCGCTAGCCATGATGAGGGGGAGTTGCGCCTTCAGTTGGCGGATATCGGCAATTGCTTTCATGGGCACAAATTATAAGCGAGACTCGCATCCAGCAGAGCCGTATAATTCGCCCGATGGACCTCAATTTCAGAAGCGATAACGAATCACCGGCGGCCCCCGCCATTCTGAGTGCCCTGCTGGAAGCGAACCAGGGGACGGCCTGGGCCTATGCAGACGATCCGTGGACAAAGCGACTAGACACGGCATTCAGCGAATTATTTGAGACCCAAACCACCGTGATTCCCGTCAGTACGGGGACCATAGCCAACAGTATTGCACTGGCGACAGTGACCCCGCCCTGGGGTTCTGTGTACTGTCACCGCAATGCCCATATTCTGAACGACGAGAGCGGTGCTCCGGAGTTCCTGGGTAACGGGCTGCGCCTGGAACCGGTAGATGGTCCGGAGGGCAAGTTCAGTGCCGAAGCAATGGAGGCCCTGATCCGCTCCCACGCGGGCCACGGCATCCACAGCTATCTTGCATCTACGGTCAGTATTACCCAGAGCACGGAATCCGGAACGATCTATGCGCCCGGCGAAATTGAAGAGATATGCAGTGCGGCTGCCAGGTACAACATGGCTGCCCACATGGACGGCGCCCGCTTTGGCAATGCCATTGCCCACCTTGGTTGCCACCCGGCCGACATAACCTGGCGCGCCGGTGTGCAGATGCTTTCGTTTGGCGCCAGCAAGAACGGTTGCCTGGCCGCGGAGGCATTGTTGCTGTTCGGTAAACCCGAATTGAGTGAGACGGCGCAGAGGCTGCGCAAACGGTCCGGTCACCTGTTGAGTAAAATGCGCTATGTATCCGCACAACTACTCGCCTATATCCAGAATGGCCTGTGGCTGGAACTGGCGAACCATGCTAACGGCCAGGCGGCGCGTTTCGCCGATGCTGTAAAGGCACACCCGGCAGCGCGCCTGGAGTACCCGGTTCACGCCAACGAAGTATTCGTTAACTGGTCTGCCGAAGGATTTGAACGCCTGGAGAAAGCCGGCGTTCAGTTCCTCACCTGGCCTGGAAGAGATGACCTGGCGAGATTCGTTTTTTCCCATTGTACGAGTGATGAAGAAACCCACGCATTGTGCCGTGCAATTGCTGCCTGAGCCACTCACTCCAATTCCGGAAACCCCGATGAAAAGCAGCTGGAACTATTCAGTGATTTGCCTGTGCATCCTGTGGCTATCGCTATCAGTTGCTCAAGCAGCTGAGAATTACGCAGGCAGCGAGAAGTGCCAGTCCTGCCATGCGCAGGCTTACGAATCATGGAAAGGGTCCCACCACTACCAGGCCATGCTTCCAGCTACCGCTGAAAACGTAGTAGGGGATTTTTCCGGAAAGACCTTTGACTATGGCGGAGTGACCAGTCGTTTTTACCGCAAAGGTGACCAGTTTTTCGTCACGACAGATAACGCGGAAGGTGAGTTGCAGGAATTCGAGATCACCTACACATTTGGTTTCTATCCCCTTCAGCAATACCTTGTGCCCTTTCCCGATGGCCGCTACCAGGCACTGAACGTCGTGTGGGACAGCCGGCCGGAAGCGGAAGGTGGCCAACGCTGGTTCCACCTCTACCCCGAAGGTGACGACCCGGTTTTGCACGATGACATCGTGCACTGGACAGGCGCCTTTCAGAACTGGAACTCACGTTGTGCCGTGTGTCATTCAACCGGACTGAAGAAAAATTATTCAGCGGGTTCGAACAGCTACAAAACCGCCTGGAAAGAAATTAACGTGGCCTGCGAGGCCTGTCACGGCCCTGCCTCCACCCACATCGAATGGGCTGGCGGCGATCAACAGGCACAAGACCGCGGCTTTTCCTTTTCACTCAATGATCGCGGCGCTTTCGGCCCGGCTGATGCAGAGGCAAGAACATTCACCCGGCTGGATGGCAAGCGACCCACTACCCAGGTAGAAACCTGTGCCGCCTGCCACGCCAGGCGCAGTGAGCTGTCTGATTACCATGCCGGAGAGTCTTTCAACGATCAGTATCGGCTCGCTCTGATCGACCAGGGCCTTTATTACCCGGACGGGCAGATCGATGACGAAGTATATGTTTATGGTTCGTTTCTGCAGAGCAAGATGCAGCAGGCTGGCGTGGTCTGCACCGATTGCCATGAACCGCACAGCAACGCCGTGCGGATGGATAACAATCAACTCTGCACCCAGTGTCACATGAGCACTGTTTTTGACCAGCCGGAACATCACCGGCATCCGCAGGGTAGCTCCGGCGCTGCCTGCGTGAACTGCCACATGCCGGTGAAAACCTATATGGGTGTCGATGACCGGCATGACCACAGCTTTCGGGTGCCGCAACCCCGGCTTACACTGGAATTGGGTGTACCCAATACCTGTAACCAGTGCCACAAGGACAAGGCTGCGCAATGGGCGATTGATTCACTCAGCGCATGGGGCGTTTCCGAAACCGACCGACTGCAACCCGCCCGCATACTTGGCGCAGCCTGGGCTGGCCAGGGTGAGGCCTTACCCGGTTTACTGGCACTGGCCAGGCAACCGACTGTTTCACCCATGTTGCGCGCCAGCGCCGTGTTGGCCACACAGCGATTTCCAGCGCAGGAAACACTGACCGCACTCCAGCAACTGCTGTTGTCCGATGAAGCCCTGGTGCGCACCTCGGCAGTGCGATCAATGGATTGGGTGCCGGAGGCTCAGCGATACGCCATGTTGCGCGACCTGATCACAGACAGCAGCAAGGTGGTTCGAATGGCCGTTGCCCGCCAGCTGTCCGCTTTTCCGGTTGATCAACTACCGGGACCATCGGCTACCGAAATGAACACCTTGTTCAAAGAATACCTGGCAACCATGCAGCTCAATGCGGACATGCCTGAAGAGCAGATGAACCTCGGTTTGTTCTACAGTGACAGGGGCGATGCACTGGCCGCGGAAAAGGCCTTTCGCCACGCCCTCAAGCTCGCGCCAGCTTATATGCCTGCGATGCTCAACCTGGCGGACCTGTACCGCGCGAACAGCATGGATCAGAGCGCGGAACCCCTGCTGCGCAGGGCTATCGCCACCGCACCCGAGCAGGCCGCGCCGTATCATTCGTTGGGTTTGCTGATGATCCGGCAGGGTAAACTTGACGAGGGTGTGGTTTTTCTCCAGCAGGCGAGTGAAGCAAGCCCGCAAAATCCTCGCTACAGTTACGTCTACGCGGTTGCGCTATGGGAAGGCGGAAAGCAAAGACAGGCGGTTGCGATACTCGAAGGTGCCGTGCAACAACAACCCGGAAACCGTGACCTCGTTTCTGCACTGGCCAGCTACTATCAGCAATTGGGCGAAGTAGAAAAACTCAAACAGCTACAACAACTGCACACACCGTAAATGGGTGTCATTACGGGTCTGGCTGCATCCAGATCAGGCTGGCCATCCGCCCCGTCACCCCATCCCGTCGGTAAGAAAAAAAGCGTGTTGGGTCACTCAGGGTACACAGACCCCCACCGCCAATGGCTTGTATGCCCAGCCGTCTCAGTTTCAATTCTGCCAGGGTGTATAAGTCCAATAGAAAGCGGTCGCCCCGCGGTGTAAAACCTGCTGGAAATTCCTCCGGGAAAGCGTCGGCAAGCTCCCTGCCCACTTCATAGGCTTGCGGGCCAATTGCCGGACCCATCCAGGCCAGTAACTCCGCCGGATCCACATCCAGTGTCGCAATAGTCTCCTGCAATATACCGTCCGCCAGCCCTCTCCAGCCTGCGTGTGCAACAGCTACCCGGTCACCTGCCCGATTGCAAAAAAAAACGGGTAGACAATCCGCCGTTAGTACGGCACAAACCTCCCCGGGGGAAATAGAGACAATTGCATCTGCCTGCAACTCGGCACTGGCCCGACCAGGGTGATGGACAACCGTGGTTCCATGAACCTGGCTCAGCCATTGCGGTGCGGCGGGCAGTGCCTGGTGCAGCTTTTTTCGATTCTGTGCAACGTGGTCATCCTGGTCACCACAGTGTGTTCCCAGGTTAAGGCTCGCCCATGCCCCCTGGCTGAAGCCGCCTGACCGGGTCGTACACACTGCCCGGATGTTTCGCGGTGCCGGCCAGTCGGCTTGAATCCAGTCATCCATCACGCACAGGCGGCAGCCAGATCGGCCAACAAGCCCTTGATATCTTCCGGCAAAGGCGCTTCGAAAGTGACCACTTTTGCATCCGCCGGATGCTCCAGGGTCAGGGTATGTGCGTGCAGAGCCTGGCGCGGAAATGATCGTACGGTGTCCAGCACAGCTGCTGGCACGCCGTTTTTTGCCTTCATGGGACGACCGTAGACCGGGTCCCCCACCAGGGGGTGCCCGATATGCGCCATGTGTACTCGAATCTGGTGGGTCCGGCCGGACTCCAGCGATACCTCCAACGCGGTCAATCCGGTGAAACGCTGCAGCACCCGGTAATGGCTGATCGCCGGTTTTCCAGAAGTGACAACTGCCATGCGCTTGCGGTCCCGGGGATGTCGCCCGATAGGTGCATCCACGGTGCCTCCCGTAATCACCTGACCCGTGGCAATGGCCCGATAGACCCGGCTCATCCGCCGGCTCTGCAACTGTTCGACCAGACGGGTGTGTGCGCGAAGACTGCGCGCCACCACCATCACCCCACTGGTTTCCTTATCCAGGCGGTGCACAATCCCTGCACGTGGCAACGTCGCCAGGCTCGCATCAAAATGCAGCAGGCCATTCTGCAGTGTGCCATCCCGATTACCCACTGCCGGGTGTACCACCAGGCCGGCCGGCTTGTTGATCACAATCAGATCATCATCTGCATGGATGATATCCAGCGGTATGTCCTGCGCGACGACCACACCCTGGCGTTCAATCTCCGCGTCCAGCACCAGTCGCTCGTACGCATTGATGCGATAGGTTGGCTTGACAACCCGACCGTCCACCGTCAGATCCCCGCTGCGAATCCACTTCTGCAGACGTCCCCTGGAATACTCCGGGAACAGCGCTGCAGCCACCTGGTCCAGGCGTAACCCGGAATGTGTGGCGTCAGCCTGGGCGCTGGCCATTACTCTTTCGCAACTTTCCGGCATGGCAGAATTGTGACCCCTTTGAATCTGATGGACCACAATTCTCACACAAGTAGGCGCTTACTTCCCTTCTTTTGCCCGCGGGATTCCGTTATCATTCCGCTTTACGGCTTAATCTGGTTTTCTTAATGCGCACTTGCCCGGCCCCCACTCCCAAGTTTCGGTGGAAACAGATCATTACACTTTCATTGCTGGCCCTGGTGCTGGCTGTTTCCGGCTGCCGAAAAGACAAAGACTTTCAGGGCGAGATGAGCGCCGAAGAACTCTATGAGATGGCGTCAAAATCGCTCAACGCACAAAACTGGGGGCGTGCGATCGGTGCCTACAAGGCACTGCAGACCCGTTATCCGTTTGGCCGCTACACCGAGCAATCCATGCTCGACCTGTCATACGCCTTCTTCAAGGCGGGAGAGCCTGAAAATGCCCTTTCCACGCTGGACCGGTTCATCAGGACGTACCCGACCCACCCGAATGTGGACTACGCCTATTACCTGAAGGGTCTGACTAATTACGAGGTCAACATCGGATTCCTGGAAAGAATGATGCCTAACCGGGTCAGAGACCGCGACCAGTCGACGTCGCGAGATTCCTTTATGGATTTCAGTGAATTGGTTCGTCGGTTCCCGGACAGCCGATATGTCCCGGATGCGCGGCAACGAATGGTTTTCCTGCGCAACAACCTGGCAGCCTATGAAATAGCCGTGGCCCAATACTACATCAGGCGAAAAGCCTATATTGCTGCGGTCAACCGGGCCCGTTACGCACTGGAAACTTACCCCAATACGCCCCAGAATTCCGAAGCGCTGATCGTATTGCACAAAGCCTATACAGAATTGGAGCTTCCGATTCTTGCCCAGGGCTCAATGGCCGTACTGGAACTCAACTACCCGGACAATTTCTACGTACTGGGGAAGAAGAGGCCACGTAGTTGGGCTGAGCGACTCTGGCCATTCGACTGACCGGCAAACGCTAAGTCAGCTCGCTGTCTTTCCATCCGGACGTAATGGGATAACGCCGGTCGCGACCGAATGCCCGGTGCGTCACCCGCACTCCCGGCGGTGCTTGCCGGCGTTTATATTCATTCAGTAGAACCAACCCCGCCACCCGGCGAACCATCGCCTCGTCAAAACCGTCCTCGACGATTCTTGCGATCGACCAGTCGCGTTCAACGTAACGGCTCAATACCGCATCAAGTTCATCATAAGGCGGCAATGAATCCTGGTCTGACTGATCCGGTCTGAGCTCGGCAGAAGGGGCACGGGTAATCACCGATTCCGGGATCGCCGGCGACAGTCTGTTACGGTATCGGGCCAGCTCGTACACCCGTAATTTGAAACAATCCAGCAGGGGTCCAAAACCGCCACACATGTCACCGTAGATGGTGCAATATCCGACCGCGAGTTCGCTCTTGTTGCTGGTGGCCAGAGGCAACCAGCCAAATTTGTTGGACAGTGCCATGACGATATCGCCGCGTATACGGGCCTGCAGGTTCTCCTCGGTGACGTCGGGCTCCCGGCCGGCAAAGGACGGGGAAAGCAGGTTCATCATCATCTCAAAGGCGGGTTCGATCGATATGCAGCGGTGGTCCACCCCTAATGCAACCGCCTGCTCCTGGGCCAGCTCAATACTCAGGCCGGAAGTGTGGCGTGACGGCATCATTACTGTGTGGACATGCTCCGGGCCCAGGGCATCTACAGCGAGCGCCAGCGTCAAGCCGGAATCGATTCCGCCGGACAATCCGAACACGACATCTTTGAAACCGTTCTTGTGTATGTAGTCCCTGAGTCCGGTAACCAGCACCGTGTAGAGTTCTTCCAATGGGTCAACCGGTGCTTTCTTCCAGTCCTTGCCATGCAGCTCGCCGGTAACTGGATCATATTCCGCCAGCAAAAGACATTCCTCGCACAGTGGTCCGGGATCGGACAATTGGCCATGCCCATCCATCAGCATGCTGCGCCCGTCAAAGACCAGTTCATCCTGGCCACCGGTCAGGTTGCAGTAAACAATGGGAAGACCGGTCTCGCTGAAGCGGGCTGCGAACATCGCTTCGCGCGCCAACAGTTTGTTGTCACGGTAAGGAGATGCATTGGGCACGAGCAACAATTCCGCACCCAGGTCTTTCGCCTCGCGCGCAGGGCCACTTTCCCAGGCATCCTCACAGATAAGCACCCCGATCTTCACGCCCCGCAATTCCACCACGAGTGAATCCGTGCACGGCGTGAAATAACGCTGTTCATCAAACACGGCGTAATTGGGCAGGAGTTGTTTGAAGTAGCGACCGATGACCTGTCCGTCCCGGATCCAGCTGACCGCGTTATATCGCTTGCCCTGTTCCGACCAGGGGTGCCCGATAACGACGTCTATCCCCCTGACCTGGCCTGCCAGAGCATCCAACGCATCGTGACATGCTTCCAGGAAACCCGGCCGCAGCAACAAGTCTTCCGGCGGATAGCCGCTTAGCGTCATTTCAGGAAACAGCAGCAAATCTGCGCCGGCTTCGCGAGCCCCTTCTACCTGCTCAATCGCCTTGCGAAGATTTCCTCGCAGGTCACCCACGAGGAAATTATGTTGTGCGAGCGCAAAGGTGATCAACCGACGAGCTTCTCCAGGATCGCGCTGCCCAGATCAGCCGGTGAACGCACCGTGGTGACGCCAGCTGTCTCCAGGGCCTCGAATTTGGCTTCCGCGGTGCCCTTGCCCCCGGCAATAATTGCACCGGCGTGGCCCATCCGCTTCCCGGCCGGAGCGGTCACGCCAGCGATATAGGCAACCACTGGCTTGGTCACATGGTCGGCAATGTACTGCGCGGCATCTTCCTCGGCCGAACCGCCGATCTCACCCACCATAATGATTCCTTCGGTTTTTTCATCGGCCTGGAACAATTCCAGCACATCGATGAAATCCATGCCCTGGATCGGGTCGCCGCCAATACCAATACAGGTTGACTGTCCAAGCCCGGCGAGCGTTGTCTGGTAAACCGCCTCGTAGGTAAGGGTTCCGGAGCGCGAAACGACCCCGACCCGACCCTTGCTGTGAATCTGTCCCGGCATGATGCCGATTTTGCACTCACCCGGTGTGATGATTCCCGGGCAGTTAGGGCCAATCAGGTAGGTGTCAGGCATGTCGCTGATGACTGCCTTAACCGTCATCATGTCCTGCACCGGGATACCCTCGGTGATGGTTACGATAATCTTGATGCCCGCGTCAGCCGCTTCCAGGATCGCATCGGCTGCAAACGGTGGCGGTACATAAATCACACTGGCTTCAGCCCCTGTTTCCGCCACAGCATCTGCCACAGTATCGAAAACCGGCAAATCCAGATGGGTTTGTCCGCCTTTACCCGGCGTCACACCACCCACGATTTGCGTTCCATAGTCCAAAGCCTGTTGGGAGTGGAAGGTACCCTGGTTTCCGGTGAAACCCTGGCAAATGACCTTTGTTGCACTATTGATTAATACACTCATTTTTAACTCCGTCCCTTCAGGCTGCTGCTGCAACGACTTTTTGAGCCGCGTCATTCAAATCATCCGCGGCGATAATGGCCAGGCCGCTTTCGTTCAGCAACGCTTTGCCCTTATCGACATTGGTCCCTTCCAGCCTGACTACAACCGGAACCGTGACACCCACCTCGCGGACGGCCGCAATGATGCCCTCGGCGATCTCATCACAGCGCACGATGCCGCCAAAAATATTGACCAGAATTGCCTTCAGTGTTCCGCTGGACAGGATCAGCTTGAACGCCTCTTTCACACGTTCCGCATTCGAGCCACCACCCACGTCGAGAAAGTTGGCGGGCTCTCCGCCGTTGAGTTTGATGACATCCATCGTAGCCATCGCCAATCCGGCACCATTAACCATGCAGCCAATGTTGCCGTCCAGCGTGACGTAGTTGAGGTCGTGCTTGCTGGCGGCCACTTCGATCGGGTCTTCCTGAGCCTCATCACGCATGGTGGCCAGGTCAGGGTGGCGGAACAGTGCATTGTCGTCCGCATTGATCTTGGCATCCAGCGCCAGCAGGTTGCCGTCATTGTCGATAATCAGCGGATTGACCTCGATCAGACTCAGGTCTTTGTCGCAGAACAGCCGGTAAAGCCCGGACATGATCGTGCCAAGCTGTCTGACCTGCAAGCCGTTCAGGCCCATTCCAAAACCCATTTGGCGCGACTGGAAAGGCTGGAACCCGGCGGTATTGTCGACATGGACCGTGATGAGCTTTTCTGGCTCGGTAGCAGCAACTTCCTCGATATCGACACCCCCCGCAGCTGAACCCATGAAGGTCACACAACGGTTAGCCCGGTCTATCAGTGCGGACAAGTAAAGCTCACTGGCAATATCCACGGCCTCGGCAATCAGAACGCTATCGACTGGCAACTCGAGGCCACCGGTCTGGTAGGTGCTGATCTTCATACTAAGCATGCGTTCAGCTTCAGCCCGCACCTCTTCAAGGCTTTTAGCCAGTTTGACGCCACCGGCTTTACCGCGTCCGCCCGCATGGACCTGCGCCTTGACAACCCACATCTCGCCGCCCAGTTCGCGGGCCGCTTCGACCGCCGCCAGCGGCGTTACCGCCATGGTGCCGGCTGGTACGGGAATTCCGTATGCGGCGAATAATTCCTTCGCCTGGTATTCATGAAAGTTCATGCTCTCTCCTCGAGGATGGTTTCTGCTCTGACGCGGGTGTCAAAATTCCGGGTACGGGGCCTTGTGAACCGCCTATCTTCCACTGAATCCAGTGTGAAATCAAAGTCAATTAACCGGGTGGTATACTTCACAGGCATGCGATAATAAAAGCGGTAGCCCGAGGGAAAGGGATCAGCCCCCTAATCGTGAAATCATGAGTCCAGTAGACGAATACACTTCCTATCCCCTGTCAGATTCGCTGACCCAGAGAGTGGTCGGTTATCTCAATGTATATCGCATAATCATTACCGTGCTGCTGGCCGCGGCCGTATTCGGCAAAGTAATGAGTTCAGGCCCAGCCGGAAAGTACCTCACGTTGGGCAGCCTGGTGGTCGTCGCCTACCTTCTGTTTGCAGCATTTCACCTGTTCAGCGCCCGACGAAAGAACGTAGATTTTTTCAAGCTGGCTTCTTTTTCACTGTTTTCGGATATTTTTTTCCTGTCCCTGTTAGTGATTTTATCGGCTGGAGCAGAGAGCAGCCTTGGAATTCTGCTGGTTTTCACCAGCGCCATCGCGGCCATTCTCCTGCCATTGCGTATCGGCCTGCTGCTCGCATCGATTGCCAGCCTCAGCCTGATCGGCACTGCGCTGTGGGCTTTTTTCCTTAAAGCCGGTTCGACCGAAATGCTGCTGCAGGCTGGACTCTTCAGCGTTACCGCGATGATCTCTGCCGTCATGGCAAACAAGCTGGCCTACTGGGCCAGGGACTACCGGCTGATCGCCGAGAAACAAAAAGAAACGCTGTCCGAACTGGAACAGGTCAACGAATTGATCATCCGACGGATGAGAACCGGCGTGGTTGCCGTGGATGAAGATGGGATGATCCGCGTGATGAACGAGTCGGCTTGGTTCCTGCTGGGCAGCCCTTCGGTCCGCCAGCGCAAGCTAAAATCGCTGTCACCCCGCCTTGACCTGGCCCTTGAACACTGGAAAAACGACATGACTTCGGATCCCCGGCCGATCTCCCTCGAACCCAGCCAGGCGCAGGTATTGCCGGGATTCGTTGCACTTCCGGGTGAAGTAGGCTTCGGCGGGTTGATCTTCCTGAACGATAACAATGTCGTGGCCAGGCGCGCGGTTGAGCTTTCCGTCAATTCCCTGGCCAAGCTCTCCGGAAGCATTGCGCATGAAATACGAAATCCGCTGGCGGCCTTAAACCACGCATCACAGTTGCTGGAAGAGTCTCCACAGATTCGCCTGCCCGAAATGCGCCTGATCAACATCATCCAGAACCACGCCAAGCGCATGAACGGCATCATCGAGAACATCCTGCAGTTATCACGGCGGGAACAGTCCAGGCCGGAACTCGTGCCGCTGCATATATTCCTGCCGGAATTTGCCAATGAATTCGTCACCACACAGGTAAACCGGCAGATTGATTTCCAGACTGCCATCGACGCCGAAGAAACGTTTGTACTGTATGACAAGAGCCAACTGAGCCAGTGCCTGTGGAAACTCCTCGACAATGCAGTGGATCACGCGAGCAAGGTCAAGAGCGTTCCCAAGATAAGACTGGCGATGAGCAGGGACCAGGAATCAGGTTTTTGCGTCATGACCATCGCCGACAATGGCCCGGGTATTAACAAGGCCCAGCTCAGCAAAATATTTGAACCGTTCTACACCACACGCAAAGAGGGCTCAGGCCTGGGCTTGTATATCGCCAAACAACTTTGTGAGGCAAACCAGGCAGAACTTACGGTAGACTCCGAAGCCGGCGAGGGGGCGTATTTCCATATCCGCCTTCCCCTGGCCCGCATGAATTCAACGACAGCGTCATAAGAACAGAGTCCTGATACAGGACCGAGGTGCAAACAAGCAAATGAACCAGAATGCTCAACATGTGCTCGTCATCGACGATGAACCGGACATCAGGGAACTACTCGACCTCACACTTAGCCGCATGGGCCTGCGGGTCACCACGGCCGAGGACCTCGGCGAAGCGCGGCGTGCATTACAAGAAAATGAATTCAGTTTTTGCCTGACCGATATGCGGTTGCCCGACGGCAATGGCCTGGACCTGGTCGAAGAAATTTCAGAACACTACCCCGACCTGCCCACGGCAGTAATTACAGCCCACGGAAAAATTGAAGACGCTGTCTATGCCTTGAAAATGGGCGCTTTTGATTTTGTTTCGAAGCCGGTCGACCTGGCCGTGCTGCGCAAGTTGGTCAACACCGCGCTTAAGATCCGCAAGGATGTTCCGGAAGGCGGATCGACTTCCGACGACAAGACAGCTGTGGCTTTTGATTCTGCTCTGGACAGGTTGACCGGAACTTCTCCTGCCATCCACCAGTGCAAAATAATGATCACCAAGCTGGCTCGCAGCCAGGCGCCTGTCCTGGTCAGTGGTGAGTCCGGCTCGGGCAAAGAACTTGCGGCCCACCTGATTCACGATCTTGGCCCACGCTCAGACGGCCCCTTCATTCCGGTCAACTGTGGCGCCATCCCTACAGAATTGATGGAAAGTGAATTTTTCGGACACAAAAAGGGAAGCTTCACCGGCGCCACCGGCGACAAGGAAGGTCTGTTCCAGGCGGCAGATGGCGGCACCCTGATGCTGGATGAAGTTGCCGACCTGCCGCTTCACATGCAGGTTAAATTGCTACGTGTTATCCAGGAAAAAGCCGTGATGCCGATAGGGGCTCGCGAAGAGGTCAAAGTGGATGTCCGCATTCTCAGTGCGACGCACAAACCGCTCAAGCCACTGGTGGAGGAAGGGAAATTCAGGAGCGATTTGTATTTCCGCCTGAACGTGATCGAAATACATATGCCCGGACTGCAGGAGCGGACCGAAGACATTCCGATTCTCGCCGATCATTTCCTGAAAGAGATATCAAGCCAGTGGAGCGACGAGGAATCACCGGTGATCTCCGATGAGGCGATGGAACTGCTCAAGACCCATGACTACACCGGCAACGTGCGTGAACTGATCAACATCCTGCAGCGGGCCATTACCATGTGTGATGGCAAAATCATCCAGCCAGCCGACCTGTTGCTTGAGCACGTGGGGCCGAGCGATAGTCAGCCCGCACAAAACGAAGCCGAAAAGCAGGACGACCAGTCTCTGGATAACTATATGGAGGAGATTGAGAGGAAGATGCTTGAGGAGGCTCTGGCTAATGCGCGTTATAACAAGACCCGTGCGGCAGAGTTGCTTGGGATTAGTTTTCGGTCGTTTCGTTATAAGTTGAAGAAGTACGGGATCGAGTGAGCTTTACAGCAGGATTAAAGCTGAGCGAGGATTCACTGGAGAAAAAAAGAGTCCCGCACGTTCGGAATCCCGCCTTTCTATTCAGCCTGGTTGTACCCGGTCTTATCGGTCTTTATCTTTTAATCACCTCAACAACCACTCCGATTCCAGGAATCTGGCCATACGACGCCAAGCGCATTTTGCAGTTCGTGGTGCTGCTGGTCTTGTTCCTGCTGCCGCTTTTTTCCGGGCGAATTCGGAACGAGTTATCTTTAATACTGCTTTGGATTCCGAAGTGGATCAGGTACACGCTGTTGCTGGTAGTTGGGTGGGGCGTGCTTTCAGCGCTGGTAAACGCCCAGTCAGCTATGCACGCGCTCAATTCACTTTCCGAAGTCGCA
>CAYUBS010000003.1:0-63148 GCA_964443145.1 uncultured Wenzhouxiangellaceae bacterium
ATGTCGCATGTATGCCTGACAGACCAGGACTTCGTCTGGGTGACGGAGCAGATTGTCCAGGTTGCAGAAAAAACAGCATCAGGCAGGATCGTTTCCGCACTCGAAGGCGGTTACGAACTCAACAGCCTGGCGCGCTGTGTCGAAGCTCATGTTCGCGTTTTGATGGATTTGCACTAGGCATTTCTTGCACGATCGAAATGCAGGTAAACGAACCAGAACGATCCGAGCAGGCACAGAGCCACCGGCAACAACATGGCATAGGCGCCATGGCCGGGAGATACGGACTCGAGGTATTGAAAAAACGCTACGCCAACAATGGGCATAAAAAGCCCGCGCAAGCCGGTCAGGCTGACATGAATCGCCATGTACAGAGAGGAATCGGCATCGCTGGTGAAATCATTGTGTCCCAGGTTCCAGCCCAGGTGCCCACCGGCGTAAGCACTGCCCAATAACAGGGAGCCCAGCCACAAGAGTCCCGGCATGTTTGCCAGGGCTGCGACTGCAAATACGGCGTGGGCTGAAACGAAGTTCCAGCTGTGAATGGCCCGGTAAGTGAAAATATGCCGTCGGTCGAGAACCTTGGCCCAGTGGGCTATGGTAACGAACAGAACCAGCAGCGGCAGCGACGAGGTAATCATTACCTGGTGTAGCCGGGGCAGGGTGAAGTAGTCGTTCATCAATATCACCAGCATGGCAATGATCATCAGGTTTCCGCTACCGAATACCATCATGCCCAGCATGTAATTACGAAATTCCCGGTTACCTTTCAGTACTGCTGCCATAGCCTGAAGTGAGAAAGAGCTGCTGCGCAAGCTGAGCTCCGCCCGTTCCGCTTGCAAGAGCTTATGGTGGCCGCGTACCCGGGTGCGCCGATAGACGTAAAAGGCCGCCACAGAACTCAATCCGGCCAGCGGGAACACGGCGCGCCAGGCATCGCCATGCCAGTCCATCAACAACCCGGTCAGTGCGCTGACCGCGGCGACCAGCAACGAGGCAAACTGGACGATCCGTGCGGTTACCCTGCCGCGCCAGTTGCGTTCATAATTGGCGCGCCATACAGCTGCCCTGACAGTCAGAATGCCCGACCAGGCCGCGCGTGCCACGATGGCCAGCAGCGTGAAAAACACCAACCCGGGTCCACTGGTTGGGGGAAAGGCCATCAGCACCAGGCATACCCCCATCAGCAGCATCAGGCGGCTGAGCAAAACGATCTTGTCCCGCCCCTGGGCCAGCGGGGCGATGATGAAACTCGATAAATTGGCAAAAGAGGGGGCGCCGGCAACCACCGCCACCGCGAAATTGACCAGCGTGGGCGAACCCACTTCGCTGAACTGGATTTTGACAATCACACCCAGCAGGCCACCTTCCAGTGCACCCAGTGCAATGGCTGTCAACGACCAGCTGAGCAGTTCGCGTGGCACCAGTGCCGCTGACATCCGGGGTAAACCCTGCAGGCGCTGGCCGGTTGGCATCAGAACCGGTAAGTCAGGTTCAGCATCTGGCTCTTCGTCCAGAGTCCGGGCTAAGGGCGAGGGCGAAAAGCACAATCAGTCGGGGGATCATCGGGCAATGCTGCGTTTGGAGGAATCAAGCTGATTGTGACAGCTGAAGCCTGCAACAGGCAACCCGGTCTACACCGTTAGGTGCGCAAAATGATATATTTGAATAATTGAATACACGAGAAGGGAAAGGCATGAGCACAGCTTCAAGAATCACCGTTGCCGGAGCTGGTTTTGCAGCGATCACCGGTGTAACGGAATTGCGTAAAAAGTTACCGGATGCGGAGATCACGCTGGTGGCGCCCAAGCCGGAATTTGTCTATCTGCCGAGCCTGATCTGGGTGCCTTACGGCTTGCGCAAAGGCGATGATCTTCGTTACGACATCATGCCCCTGCTGGAGAAACTGAAGGTCAACTATGTCCGGGGTAGTGTTAGCGGGATATCAGTCGATGGCAGGACTCTGCAAACTGATGCCGCTGAAATTCCAAACGATGCCTTGCTGATTGCAACGGGTGGCCGCTACATCAGGAAGCTGCCGGGTATTGAGAATGTCATTACCATCTGTGAAGGTGTTGAAGCCGCGGAGAAAATGGGTGAGCAACTGCGCGCCCTGGATGGCGGCACAATCGCCATGGGGTTTGGCGGTAATCCTAAAGAGCCGGCGGCGATGCGCGGCGGCCCGATGTTCGAGTTGCTTTTCTGCCTGGATACCTGGCTTAACAAGCAGGGTTTGCGGAATAAATTCAGACTGGTCTTCTTCACGCCGGCCCCGCAGCCCGGCAAGCGTCTTGGAGAAAAAGCCGTTTCAAAGCTGCTGTCTGAAATGGAAAAGCGGGGCATTGAAACGCACCTGGGCCACAAGCTGCAGTCCTTTGAAAACAACGTGGTAAAAACCGAGGGAGGTGAGATTCCGGCAGATTTAATCCTGTTCATGCCTGGCATGACCGGGCCTGCATGGATGCAGGGCACACCCTTGCCGGTTTCAGACGGGGGGATGATCAGGGCCGATGCCATGTGTCGGGTCGATGGTATGGAGCGAGTATACGTTGCGGGTGATGCGGGAAGTTATCCGGGCCCGGGCTGGATGCCCAAGCAGGCACATATGGCGGATTTACAGGCAGCCTGTGCGGCAAAAAACATTGCCCTGAACCTCGCCGGCAAACCTGCCAGCGAGAAATTCAAGGTCGAATTGTTATGCATTATCGATACCCTGGACAAGGGTATGCTGGTGTACCGCGGCGAAAAACGAAATCTCGCCTTACCCTCGATGAGGCTGTTGCACTGGGCGAAAAGGTACTTTGAAATGGCCTATTTACGCCACCTCAGATAGAGCAGGTCATGTCCTGTCCACAGCACAGTGGAGACTTGATCTTGCCATGGCCGTTGGGGCATTTGGAAATCTGCACTTCCCTGCCGTCGGGGAGTTCCAGTGAGTCATTTTCGAGTGGAGCGTCACAGTGTCCACAAGTGGCGTTGACACTCATTCCACATTTTGCACATTCGTAAGTTGCCATATCAATCTCTCTTTGCAGGTTCAGGATGATAGTGCGCCAAGCCTGTCAAAATCTCAAGCCGGCGGTAATGGTAATGGCTGCCGTTCCGGCAATCTGGGTTTCAAGCATGAAGTACTTATAACGAAATCCGAATGATGGCAGGATTGCAGGGGCAACTCCCAGGCCATTTAGAGGGATTTTATCTTCAAAGGGCTCTTTGTAACCATGCAGCAGTCCACCGACCAGCTTGAAATAAAACCAGTCCGTGCGAAATAAAGGCCAGGTCTTGCCGATGTAGAGAAACTGGGATGGCTGGTCGAAGGAATTTCTGAAAATCGCCAGCCCGATCATGTAGTCGTTTTCAAACTCCAGTTCCGGCCCGATCAGCTTTTGATGATTGGTGTGATCGGGATCCTCGTCCCAGTGCTTGGTGTACAGCGACGTCTGAATATTCCAGCCCCTGATTTTCCAGCCGTTGCTCTCTTCAATTTCGGTGGCCCCGTCTTCGGCGTGCAGGTTGGTGCAGAACAACAGGAAAAGGCCTGCAAGGCAGGTACTGAGACAGATGCGGGATTTTGAGGGCACTATGCAACACTCTGGATGTCTGGATTGAATTGGAATACGACACACACCACGATGCGTGCCCGGTAGTGCGGGATTCTAACAAACGTTGATCGTTAGGGGAAAGCCTGATGGCTGTGAGCGATCAGGCTCCGAGTGCGTTTCTGTACCAGGGCACGGGGGAATTTGATTCGTATTGGCTTTCATTCGCGGCCTGTTGCAGTTCGGGGTTCGAAAATGACTTGAACTGTCCGAGCATCTCGCCGGGTGTGCAGTCAATCTGGAAGGCGGATGACCGGCCGACGTTTACTACGTTCTTGATTTTCTGTATTTCAAATACTGTTTGGCGAAGGCTCGAGTGCATCATTTTCCTAACTCCGTGGAAATTGTTTTAATGTTTTTACGCTCTGTAAATCATGGTTGCATACTAACTAATGCATATAACGTGCCAAATTGTCAATCCTTGGGCTTATAGCATAATAAATATATATCTAACATATAGATAGGACAATGTATTAAGAGTTTCATCTAACAGCGAAATTCTTTATCTCGACAGAATTACTGACCCGTTGCGACAGCTGGTGGTCAATTTTTGTCACCCTGGAAAGAAGCTGTGGTACGTTTAGCCCGTTATGAGGATCACGCCATGAAAATAGACGGCACACCCTATCGCTCCATCTGGTTGAACCCGGATGGCTGGTCGGTAGACATCATCGACCAGACGCTGCTTCCGCATGAGTTGGTGACCCGCACACTGCGCAGCATGGAGGATGCCGCCGAGGCCATCAGCCGAATGCGGGTGAGGGGGGCCCCCTTGATTGGCGCCACGGCGGCTTATGGCATGGCACTGGCAATGAATGCAGCGGCTGATAATGATTCGCTTCAGCGGGCCCGGGACACATTAATGGCCACCCGGCCCACTGCGGTCAATTTGCGCTGGGCGCTGGCTCAGCTGTGTGATGCACTGTTACCCGTTCCGCCCGGGGAGCGCTCCGGCGTGGCCTACGAATTAGTAAAACGGATATGCGACGAGGACGTCGATATCAATTTCCGGATTGGCGGGCATGGTCTGGAACTGATTGAAGGTATCTGGCAGCAGCGCCGGGACAAGGCTAAGCCGCTACACATATTGACGCACTGCAATGCTGGCTGGCTCGCGACCGTTGACTGGGGCACTGCACTTGCGCCGATTTACCGTGCGCACGAGGCAGGTATCCCTGTCCATGTGTGGGTCGATGAGACGCGCCCGCGCAACCAGGGCGCGGCACTGACGGCGTGGGAACTGGCCGCGCACGGAGTGGAGCACGACGTGATCGTGGACAACGCCGGCGGCCATTTGATGCAACACGGCCTGGTGGACCTGTGCATTACCGGCACAGACCGCACCGCCCGTAACGGCGATGTGTGTAACAAAATTGGAACCTATCTGAAGGCGCTCGCCGCGCATGACAACCAGGTGCCGTTCTATGTCGCGTTACCGGGCCCGACCATCGACTGGGAGATATCCGATGGGGTCACCGGGATCCCGATAGAAGAGCGCAGTGCACATGAAGTGACTGAAGTGCAGGGCCGGCTGGCCAGTGGTGAAACCGGAGTGGTCCAGATTACACCCGACGGCGTATCCGCACGAAATTTTGCATTTGATGTTACACCTGCCCGGTTGGTGACCGGCCTGATCACCGAACGTGGAGTCTGCAGCGCCAGTGAGCAGGGGCTCTTGTCCTTATATCCGGAGCAGGGAGAGACACAGCATGTCTGAGAATATTCGCCGCCAGATGATTGAAACAGCACTGGAGATGAACACCAGCGGTATCAACCAGGGCACGGCTGGGAACCTGAGTATCCGGCACGACGGCGGCATGCTGATTACACCTTCAGGCATGGCGTATGCGAGCCTGAAAACGGCCGACATTGTGTTTGTCGACGCGAGTGGAGTGCATCACGGGCAAAGGCTGCCCTCTTCGGAATGGCGCATCCATCACGACATCTACCAGGCGCGGCCGGATGCCGGAGCCATCCTCCACGCGCATCCAACAGACTGTGCAGCACTGGCTTGTCTGCGCCTGGCTATACCGGCCTTCCACTACATGGTCGCGGTGGCAGGCGGCCATGACATCCGCTGTGCGCCCTACGCCACGTTCGGCACGCAAGAGCTGTCTGATAACGTATTGGAGGCATTGCATGAGCGCATGGCTTGCCTGATGGCCAATCACGGGGTGATCTGCCTGGCGGATGGCTTAGGCCGGGCGCTGTCGCTGGCTATCGAGGTTGAGCACCTGGCCCGCACCTATCGCCATTGCCTGTCGATTGGCTCGCCTGTGGTCCTCGATGAGGAAGAAATGGATCGTGTGCTGCTGAAATTCAGAAGTTACGGTGTGTCGCAGGACTAACCGGATTCGCCGGCCCCGCGTCCGCCCAGGAATTTGCGCCTGGCCCGCTGCCCCAGGCCGGTGAGAATCTCGTAGTTGATGGTGCCAGCGCGTTGTGCCACTTCCTCCAGACTGACTTGTGGACCGATCAGGTCGACCTGCCGGCCGGGTTGAACCAACTGCTTTGGTACATCCGTTACATCAAGCGTAATCAGGTCCATCGAAATCCTGCCCACAACCGGGACCCGGTATCCGCCAACCGAGGCGACGCCCTTGTTGCCCAGCGCCCAGGGGTAGCCGTCTGCGTAGCCTGTGCCCACGGTTGCGATGCGGGAACCAGCCGCTGCGGTGTAGGTCGCACCATAACCAACCGTTACTGCTTCCCTGATCTCCCGCAGTTGCAGGATTTTGCTTTGGATGCGCAACACCGGTGCAAAGGGTGGCTCCCCCTGAGGAAATGGATTGCCGCCATACAAGGCAATGCCCACCCGGACCATGTCGCCGGCGAACCGGCCGCCAAGCAACGCACCCGCTGAATTGCCTATGCTACTTGGCGCAGCAGGCAGCAAGCTGCGAAGGTCTGCGTATCGTTCGAGTTGTTGTTTTGCCAGTTCGGCACCGGGCTCGTCGGCGCTGGCGAAGTGTGTCATCACGTAACGCAAATCCAGCTGCTCCAGGCCGGTGGGGTTTTTCACGACCTGGTGCAATTCGGGCTTCCCCATACCCAGCCGCGTCATGCCGGTGTCTATGTGGATGATGGCGGGCAGGGGTTGGCCGCCGGACTCGGCTTTCGCGGTCCAGCAGGTGACCTGCTCAGGCGTATGCAAAACGGGCACCAGTCGATTTTTCAGAAGGTGGCTGGAGCTTCGCTCGGTGACACCCTCAAATACAAAAATTTCAGCATCGGGCAGGATTGAACGCAGCTTGACCGCCTCCCGGTGCGTGGCGGTGAAAAACTGCCGGCAGCCGGCAAGGTAAAGGGCAGGAGCAATTTTCCGGATACCCAGGCCATAGGCGTTCGCTTTGACCACAGCTGCGACGCTGGCAGGCTGCAAGCGCCTGGCGCACGCCCGGTAATTG
Organism: uncultured Wenzhouxiangellaceae bacterium; assembly: GCA_964443145.1. GTDB lineage: Bacteria > Pseudomonadota > Gammaproteobacteria > Xanthomonadales > SZUA-36 > JAHEFT01. The sequence goes on from CAYUBS010000003.1 coordinate 7,004, forward strand.
GCTATCAGCGCATCGAGGTCGATCGTAATGAGTGTGCTCATAGCCGACGGGTCGCCTTATCCGGCGCCCATGACCGCCTTGGTCTCAAGGAAATCTTCGAGGCCGTGGACTCCCCACTCCCGGCCATTGCCGGATTGCTTGTAGCCGCCAAACGGCGCCTGGACATCCGTGGGTGCGCCGTTGAGATGCACCATACCGGTCCGTAAGCGGCGCGCGACGGCCATGGCATCATCTGTGCTGGAGCCCCAGACATAACCGGACAGCCCAAATTCCGAATCGTTTGCGATGCTAATGGCTTCTTCGATGTCATGGTAGGGGATCATGCACAAAACCGGGCCGAAGATTTCTTCACGCGCAATGGTCATATCATTACTGACATCCCGGAATATGGTCGGTTTGACAAAGTAACCGGTTTCCAGCCCTGCCGGTTTGCCGGGTCCGCCCGCCGCGATTTTGGCGCCTTCTTCTACGCCCTTTTCTATCAGCGACTGTATTTTGTTGAACTGCTGCTGGCTGATGACCGGGCCGATGTCGCTTTCCGGGTCGGTCGGATCACCGGGCCTGGTGCTTCCGGCTTCGGCTGCAGCGATGGCCACCGCTTCTTCGTACACACTGGCCGGCACCAGCATGCGACTGGGTGCGTTGCAGGATTGTCCGGAATTGTGAAAAATACTATGCACGCCACTGGCAACGGCTTCCTTCAACGGAGCACCTTCAAGAATGATATTGGCGGACTTGCCGCCAAGTTCCTGCGCCACGCGCTTCACCGTATCTGCGGCAGCCCTGGCAACCAGCACCCCGGCGCGGGTGGATCCGGTGAACGACATCATGTCGATATCGGAGTGGGTGGATAAGGCGTTGCCCACACCCGGTCCATCGCCGTGTACCAGGTTGAAAACCCCTGCCGGCACACCGGCGGCGTGCAGTACTTCGGTGAACAGGGTGGCGTCCACCGGGGCAATTTCGCTGGGTTTCAACACGACGGTGCAACCAGCAGCCAGTGCAGGTGCAACCTTGCAGGCAATCTGGTTAATCGGCCAATTCCATGGCGTGATCAGTCCACAGACGCCGATCGGTTCTTTCAGTACTTTGGACTTGCCAACGGTTTCTTCCCAGTCCATCTCCTGCAATGCGCTGATCGTTGAACGCAAATGCCCCAGCCCGGACCCCGCCTGGGCGCGCTGGGCAAAGGCTGCTGGTGCACCCATCTCGGCAGTGATTGCCGCCGCGATATCGTTCCATCGTTCCTTGTAGGCATCGACTATCCGCTGCAGTAAATCGAGTCTTTGCTCAACACTCCAAAGTGAGTAATCAGCAAAAGCGGTGCGCGCCGCCGCAACAGCACGATCAACGTCGCTTGTTGTGCCAAAAACAACCTTGCCGATGGATTCTTCGGTCGCCGGGTTGATGATGTCGTGTTCTGTACCGGCAGTGGATTTTATCCACTCACCATTGATGTAATTTTTACTGCAATCATACATTTCGAAAATACCTTCAGGGTTTGAGTTGGCGCACCAGGTAGATATAGGGCCTGCATTATCGCAGTCCAAGCGGGCCGTGACACTGGCGTTTAGGATAAAAGCGCATTATCTTGATCAACCAATGTAGGAAAGGAGTATTTCATGCTGGGCCTGATGCAAGACTATCCCTTGTTATCGCACACCATTATTGATCATGCCGCGCTCAACCACGGTGAGCGTGAATTAGTGACCAGGGGTGTCGAAGGTTCAATTCGTCGCTGCACTCTTGCTGATGTCCGCACGCGGGCGTTGAAGGTCGCCAAAGCCCTGGAGCTGGAAGGGGTGAAGCCGGGCGACCGCATAGCGACCATGGCCTGGAATACGGAGCGGCACCTGGAGACCTGGTTCGGGATCATGGGCAACGGCGCAATCTACCATACGCTGAATCCCCGTTTGTTCGCTGATCAACTGGATTACATTATTAACCACGCGGAGGACCAGATCATGTTCGTCGATCTGACCTTTGTCCCCATCCTCGAGGCGCTGAAAGAAAAATTCGGGACGGTCCGGAAATACATCGTGTTGACCGATGCAGCGCATATGCCTGATACCGCCCTGCGTAATGCGGTGGCTTATGAAGACTGGATCGGCGCTGTCGACGATGATTTCAAATGGAAAGACTTCGATGAAAATACGGCTGCCGGGCTGTGCTACACCTCCGGAACCACGGGCAATCCGAAAGGTGTTTTGTATTCACACCGCTCCAATGTGCTGCATGGAATGATGGTCAACACGCCCGATGTGTTCGGCCTGAAGTCAGAGGATGTGATAATGGCCATCGTGCCGATGTTCCATGCCAATGCCTGGGCCCTGAGTTTTGCCGCACCCTCTGCCGGCGCCAAGATGGTCTTGCCGGGGGCAGGGATGGATGGCAAAAGCATCTACGAACTTCTGGACTCGGAGAAAGTAAATTCCACGGCTGCAGTGCCGACCGTGTGGATGGGCCTGCTGCAGTACCTCGAAGAAAATAGTTTGAAACTGCCTTACCTGGATAAGGTCGTGATCGGTGGCGCGGCCTGTCCGCCGATGATGATTCGCAAATTTGAACTGGATTATGGCGTTGAGGTTGTGCATGGCTGGGGCATGACCGAAATGTCGCCGCTGGGAACCGCCGGCATGATGAAGCACTCCACTTCACACCTGGAGCAGGAAGCCCGGCTGAAGCTGAAGGAGAAACAGGGTCGGACACCTTTCCTTGTCGAGATGAAAGTGGTTGATGACGACGGCACTGAAATGCCGCGTGACGGCAAGTCCTCGGGACACTTGCTGGTCAAGGGGCCATGTGTCTCGAAAGCCTACTATCGGCTGGACGACCAGATACTCGACGCCGACGGCTGGTTTGACACGGGTGACATTGCCAACATCGACCCACTGGGTTTCATGCAAATCACCGACCGTGACAAGGATGTAATCAAGTCGGGTGGCGAGTGGATATCGTCAATTGATATTGAAAACACAGCGGTGGGCTGCCCGGGCGTTGCCGAGGCCGCGGTGATTGGCTTGTCGCACCCCAAGTGGACCGAACGGCCACTGCTGATCATCAAGAGGGAAGTCGGCTCAGAGGTCGTCGGGAATGTCATACTGGCTTACCTGGATGGCAAGATAGCTAAATGGTGGATGCCGGATGACGTTGTCTTCGTAGATGAGATTCCCCATACGGCGACGGGTAAAATCCAGAAGATGGAATTGCGCAAGCAGTTCCGGGACTTTAAATTTTCAAAATAGGCTAAGTATGAACGCACCTGCAGTCTCAGTTCAGGAAGTGGTCGAAAGCATCGTCGAGTCTCATCGCGGCAGCGTTGGGGCTCTGTTGCCGGTTTTACATGATATTCAGGACAGGTTGGGCTATGTGCCCGAGGAGTCACTCCCATGGGTGGCCGGTGCGCTGAATTTATCCCGGGCTGAAGTTCATGGCGTGATGAGTTTTTATCACGATTTCCGAAATTCACCGGCGGGCCGTCACAAGATACAGGTATGCCGCGCTGAGGCCTGCCAGTCGATGGGAGCCCGGGAACTGGAGCAACATGCTATCAAGCGCCTCGGCATTGGTTTTGGAGAGACCACCGGGGATGGGAAGATAACGCTGGAAGCAGTGTATTGCCTGGGAAACTGCGCTTGTGCGCCTTCCCTGAGAATCGGTGACCAATTGCACGCCAGGGTGGATTCTGCAGAATTCGACCGTCTGGTTGACTCGCTGGAGGAGCAGGGCTGATGGCCATCAGAGTATTTGTTCCCAGGGATGCCACGGCCTGTGCGCTGGGTGCCGATGCCGTAGCCGACTCGATCTTGCAGGGCGCTCTTGGCCGCGGTATCGAAATCGAGTTGGTTCGTAACGGATCGCGCGGCGCATTCTGGCTGGATCCACTGGTTGAAGTGGAAACGGATGCCGGACGCCTGGCTTTCGGTCCAGTTACCGTTGCAGATGTTGCCGGTTTGTTCGAATCAGGATTTCCAGGAAATTCAGACCATCCGCTTGCACTGGGGCTGGTTAACGGCATCGACTGGCTAGCCAGCCAGCAGCGCCTGACCTTTGTCAGGGCCGGCTGGACCGATCCGCTATCGATCGAAGACTACCGCTCCATGGACGGTTACAAAGGACTCGAACGCGCTCTTGCAATGGAACCGCAGGCAATTGTTGATGAGGTCATGGAATCTGGCTTGCGTGGCCGGGGTGGTGCGGCCTTCCCCACCGGTATCAAATGGCAGACCGTGCTGGATGCGCCTGCTGACCAGAAATACATCGTCTGCAACGCAGACGAGGGTGACTCGGGAACCTTTGCAGACCGCTTGTTGATGGAGGCCGACCCATACCAGTTGATCGAGGGGATGACCATCGCCGGCCTGGCCGTGGGGGCCACTGACGGATACATCTATTTGCGTTCCGAGTACCCACACGCCCGGACCGTGCTGGAGGTGGCTATTGAACGTGCCGGTCAGGAGGGTCTTCTGGGCGATGACATCCTGGGCAGCGGCCGGTCCTTCCGCTTGAACTTGCGTATTGGAGCCGGTGCTTATATCTGTGGCGAGGAAACGGCCCTGCTGGACAGCCTGGAGGGCAAGCGTGGCATGATTCGATTCAAGCCTCCGTTGCCTGCCATCAAGGGTTTGCTCGGGCAGCCCACGGTAGTTAACAACGTGCTCTCGCTTGGAGCTGTCAGCACCATCCTGGCGGAAGGCGCGGCATACTACCGGGATTTCGGTACCGGCCGTTCACGCGGTACATTGACCGTGCAGTTGGCCGGCAATATTCGCCGCGGCGGCCTGGTTGAAGTCCCCTTTGGAGCCAGTTTACGTGATCTTGTTGAAGGCTATGGCGGTGGTACTGCCAGTGGCAGGCCGGCGCGGGCGATCCAGGTCGGTGGGCCGCTGGGTGCGTATATCCCTGAATCCCAGTGGGACGTGACCCTTAACTACGGTGCGCTGACTGATATCGAAGCGATGCTGGGCCATGGCGGCGTCGTGGTTTTTGACGACACCGTGGACATGGCGCAGCAGGCCCGTTTTGCGATGGAGTTTTGTGCGGTCGAATCCTGTGGCAAATGTACACCCTGCCGTATCGGATCTGTGCGCGGCGTAGAAGTCATAGATCGGGTGATAGCTAACGAAGATCGGGAAGCAAACCTGAAAGTACTTTACGACCTGTGTGAAACCATGGATAAAGGCTCTCTGTGCGCCATGGGCGGCTTAACACCTATGCCGGTGCGCAGTGCACTCAGGCACTTTCCAGGAGATTTCAGAAAATGAGCGTTGATTTCGGAAAGCACACCGACATGGGCACCCCCATTCCGCTGAAAGTCGGTGGCCTGGTTACACTCCAGGTTGATGGGCAGGCCGTGACTGTGTCAGAGGGCGCTTCGGTGATGCGTGCTGCTGCGGAGGCTGGCGTCAAGGTACCAAAGCTGTGCGCCACAGATACGCTGGACGCGTTCGGTTCCTGTCGGGTTTGCCTGGTCGAAATTGAAGGGCGCAGGGGCTACCCTGCCTCCTGCACCACGAATGTTGAAGAGGGCATGGTGGTCAGTACGCAATCCAGCGCCCTGGACGAATTACGCCGCAATGTGGTTGAGCTTTACGTCTCAGATCATCCGCTGGAGTGCACCAGTTGCTCTGCCAACGGTGATTGCGAGTTGCAGGATGTGGCCCAGTCACTGGGTGTGGAAAGCAGCCGCTACGGCCTGGCCGGGGCAGGGCACCAGAGTGCACCCATAGATGATTCTAATCCGTACTTTAGCTTCGACCCCTCCCAGTGCATCGTTTGTTATCGCTGTGTCAGAGCCTGTGACGACATCCAGGGCACGTTTGCATTGACGGTTGCCGGTCGTGGTTTTGAGTCGGAGATAGCCGCCGGGCAGTCCGACAGCTTCATGAATTCAGATTGTGTCTCCTGTGGTGCCTGTGTCGATAACTGTCCGACCGAAGCGCTGATGGAAAAGTCGGTGATCGAGCTGGGTTTGCCGGAACGCAGTGTCACGACCACCTGTGCATACTGCGGCGTGGGCTGTTCATTTCATGCAGAGCTTAAGGGCGATACGGTGCTGCGCATGGTGCCCGACCGTGCCGGGCAGGCTAATGAGGGACATGCCTGTATCAAGGGCCGTTTCGCTTTCGGCTACGCCACGCACAAGGACCGGATCACTCAACCGATGATCCGCGAGAGCATCGAAGATCCCTGGCGGGAAGTCAGCTGGGATGAAGCATTGAGTTATACCGCGGACCGCTTGCGGGCGATCCAGGACAAGCATGGCCGTGACAGTATTGGTGGGATCACCTCTTCGCGCTGTACCAACGAAGAGACCTACCTGGTGCAAAAAATGGTACGGGCAGCATTTGGCAACAACAACGTGGATACTTGCGCCCGGGTCTGCCATTCGCCCACCGGATATGGCCTGAAAACTACTTTGGGTGAATCCGCTGGTACCCAGGCTTTCAATTCTGTGGCCAGTGCTGATGTCGTCATGGTGATGGGCGCAAACCCGAGTGACGCACACCCGGTGTTTGCTTCGCGGCTGAAGCGGCGCCTGCGCGAGGGCGCACGCCTGATTGTGGCCGATCCACGGCGTATTGAACTGGTTGATTCACCGCATATTCGGGCGGATCATCACCTGGCGCTACGCCCGGGGAGTAACGTTGCGTTTATCAATGCCATGGCGCACGTGATTGTCACCGACGGCCTGGAGGACAGTGCCTTCGTTGCTGAGCGCTGTGAACAGAAGCAGTATCTCAAGTGGAAAAAGTTCATCAGTGATGAGCAGAATTCACCGGAGACAACAGAGCAGGCTACCGGTATCCCCGCAACAGAACTCAGGGCTGCGGCACGTCTGTTTGCCGAGGCCGGTAACGCGGCTATCTACTACGGCCTGGGTGTGTCCGAGCATAGCCAGGGCTCGACCACTGTCATGGGCATCGCCAACCTGGCCATGCTGACCGGCAACCTGGGTCGCGAAGGTGTGGGTGTAAACCCATTGCGTGGCCAGAATAACGTGCAGGGCTCTTGTGATATGGGCTCTTTCCCGCACGAATTACCCGGCTACCGCCATATTTCCGACCCGGCTGTACGTAGCCTGTTTGAAGCCGAATGGAACACCCAACTGCGGGCTGAGCCCGGACTGCGCATCCCGAACATGTTCGATGCATCGATCAGTGGAAATTTCAAAGGCCTTTACGTGCAGGGCGAAGATGTGGCGCAGAGCGACCCGAACACGCATCACGTTGAAAAAGCACTGAAGTCCCTTGACTGCCTGGTGGTGCAGGATATTTTTCTGAATGAAACAGCCCGTTTTGCACACGTCCTGCTGCCCGGTTCGTCGTTCCTCGAGAAAAACGGCACCTTCACCAATGCCGAGAGGCGGATTTCGATGGTGCGCAAGGCCATCGAACCACTGGCCGGCCTGGAAGACTGGGAAGTCACCATGGCGCTGAGTAACGCACTGGGTTATCCAATGGACTACAAGCACCCATCTGAGATCATGGATGAAATAGCCCGGCTTACACCTACATTTAGCGGTGTTTCCTACGAGAAGCTGGAACGCCTCGGCAGCATTCAGTGGCCCTGCAATGACGCTGCACCGGATGGTACACCGACCATGCACATTGATGAATTCGTACGCGGCAAGGGCTTTTTTGCGATCACCGGCTTCATTCCCACGGAAGAACGCACAACCCGCAAGTATCCGTTGTTGCTGACAACCGGACGAATTCTGTCGCAATACAACGTTGGTGCACAGACCAGGCGTACTGCCAATTCCGAGTTCTATAGCGAGGATGTGCTCGAAATTCATCCGCATGATGCTGAAGAAAGGGGCATCAGCGAAGGTGACTGGTGCGGTATAAGCAGCCGGGCGGGGGAGACCGTTCTGCGGGCTGTACTGACCGAACGGGTGCAGCCCGGAGTGGTGTATACCACGTTCCATTTCCCGGCCAGCGGTGCCAACGTAATCACGACGGACAACTCCGACTGGGCCACCAATTGCCCGGAATACAAGGTAACTGCGGTGCAGGTAAGTCACGTCAGCCAACCCTCTGAGTGGCAAAAAGAGTATCGCGAGTTTGCATCGCGGCAAGAGGAGTTGCTGGACAAGGCCCGTGTCTGAATTCCGGCAGGTTCCGGTGTACAACTGGCACCGTGCCGGGGATGGTGCTCAAACCTTACCCGGTGTCAGCAGCGACAGTATTGCCACCGAAGTTCCGGTTGCGCTCACCTACAACCGGGTTTCGCACGTCGTGATGATGGCCACACCAACGGATCTCGAAGATTTTGCAGTGGGGTTTTCCATCACCGAAGGCCTGGTGGGAAGCGTAGACGATATCTCGGGAATTCGTATCATTCCACGCCAGGACGGCATCGAATTGGCGTTGACCATCGGCGAGGACTGGTTTGACCGCTTGTCCACCCGGCGCCGCAATATGGCCGGGCGCACGGGATGCGGGCTGTGCGGAGCCGAAAACATTGAGCAGGCCCTGCGGGATCCGAAGCCGGTGGCCCGGCTATTGTCGGTCAGCAACAGCGCTTTGCAGCATGCGGTGTCAGATCTGGAAAATCATCAGCCACTGCAAGCCCGCACCGGAGCAACCCATGGCGCCGCCTGGTGTGGCGCGGACGGGTCCATAATCCGCTTGCGCGAAGATGTCGGTCGCCACAATGCGCTGGACAAATTGATCGGCAGTCTGTTCCGGGATGGCTTCGATTCGAGCTCCGGCTTCGCGCTGGTTTCAAGTCGGGCGAGTTATGAAATGGTCTACAAATCGGCTGCGGCAGGCATTGAGATGGTCATGGCAGTTTCCGCGCCGACCACAATGGCGGTAGAATTTGCCCAGAACTCGGGATTGACCCTGGTGGGTTTCGCCCGGCCCGGACGGCATAATGTCTACACCTTTCCCGAGAGAATCACGCAGTGAGAACCGGCTGATGCAGGAAGTTGAACAACTCGTAAAAATGGCTAACCAGATAGCTGATAATTTCAGTTTCCACGATGATGCGGTGGCGTCTACTGCAGACCATCTGCAGCGATTCTGGGCGCCTTCCATGCTGGAGAAATTGGCTACGTTCGAGCGTTCAGGAACCTCCGGTCTGAAACCCGTCGCACGGGAAGCTTTGCAACGCCTGTGACCCACCGCACCAGCCCAGCCGGAGAAACCATCACCGGCCTGATCCTGGCGGGTGGTCGCTCGGAACGAATGGGTGGAACAACCAAGGCTCTTATTCCACTGGCCGGCAAGCCTCTGCTACGCCATGTAATCGACAGGGTAGGCCCGCAGGTATACCGGCTTTTACTCAGCGTCGAATGTGTCGCGCAAGAGTATGATGATTTCGGCCTGCCGCAGATTCCTGATGCAGATGCGGACGGCGGGCCGCTGGGCGGTTTACTGGCCGGCTTGCGGGCAATGGATAAGGCTTCCGACTGGCTTTTGCTGGTGCCCTGCGACGCACCCTTTGTACCCGATGGCTTAGCAGGCCAACTGCTGACCTGTGCTCTGGAATCGAATATGCCGGGTGCTGTCGTTCATTACGAGGGTGAAATTCAGCCGACCTTTTCTATCTGGCACAGGCGCATTGCAGACCGTATTGAACAAGCGGTAGACGTGCAACGGATGGCCGGATTCAAGCAGTTTCTGTGTGTGCAGGCGTTGGGCAGGCTGGATTGGCCGACTACGTCGCCATCACCTTTTTTCAACATCAATGACCATGCTGCCCTGCTGACTGCGGGCAGTTTGTGTGAAACAACCAGCGGGATAACTTAACCATGTTGAGCGTAAACCAAGCCGTCAATTTGCTGCTGGAAAGCAGCACCCGCCTGGTGCGGACCGAGACCATTGCCTTATTGGACGCAACCGGCCGCACCCTGGCCACGGACATTATTGCTTCGATCGATGTCCCGCCAGCGGACAACAGCGCCATGGACGGGTATGCGTTCCGAAATGCCGAGTGGGCTGGCGCCGCGGTCGGAATTCCACTGAGTCAGCGGATAACAGCAGGTTCGGTGCCGGCTGCCCTGGCCACTGGAACTGCGGCCCGAATTTTCACTGGCGCCGAAGTTCCACCGGGTGCAGATACCGTGGTAATGCAGGAGCATTGCGAGGAAGCAGAAGGTGAGGTTCGTATTCTCAAATTGCCGTCAACGGGTGCCAATATCCGGCGTCGGGGCCAGGACCTGTCGACGGGCCAGCACGTTTTGCCTGCCGGACAACGCCTGCGGCCGCAAGATCTTGGGCTGGCAGCGTCGCTTGGCATAGCCCGGGTCGATGTTTACCAGCGGCTAAAGGTAGCTGTCATGTCGACCGGCGACGAATTGCGCGAACCGGGTGAGGCTATCCAGCCCGGACAGATTTATAACTCCAATCGCTACCTGATGAAATCCCAGTTGGCGGCCTGGGGCTTTGAAGTAGTTGATATGGGAGTGGCGCGGGATGACCCCGAAGTGGTGAGTGAGATGATGCAGCAGGCTGCTCAACAGGCGGACGTTATCATCACTTCAGGCGGTGTTTCGGTGGGTGAGGAAGACCACGTAAAGGCGGTGGTCGAATCACTCGGATCCATCGACTTATGGCGGATTGCCGTCAAGCCCGGAAAGCCCTTTGCTTTCGGACAAGTGCAGGGCAAGCCCTTTATCGGACTGCCAGGCAATCCGGTTTCTGTATTCGTGACCCTGCTGGTCATCGCGCGTCCCTACCTGTTCGCCTGCCAGGGAGTTACCGATACGTCCCTGCACGCGGTTCCTCACCAGGCGTTATTTGATAAAAAAGCCAGCCAGCGTGAGGACTACCTGCGGGTTCGTGCCGGGGTTGACGGAGTCGAACAATTTTCTAACCAGAGTAGTGGTGTGCTGTTTTCAACGACCTGGGGTGACGGGCTGGTGCGGCAGAAAATTGGAGAGGAAATCGGCAAGGGAGATCGGATTGATTTTCTGCCCTGGGCTGTTTTCAACTAATTGTTGTTGAACGTTTGTCAGCCGGCCCTGCGTTGTGACAGGAGTTTGCAGATATGGCCGCCAATGGGAATAGCAGAAGTAGCAGCCGGTGAGGGTGCGTTGCAGACATGAACGCTGCGCGGAGTTTCTTTGACCAGGAAGTCATGCACCATCTTGCCGTCACGAGTGACCGCCATGGCACGGACCCCGGCCGGGTAGGGTTCGAGGTCTGACGCTTTGAGCCGCGGGCAGTATTTCCTGATTTTTGCCAGGTAAGCGGACTTCCATAAGGAATTGCGATACTCGCCGATCCCGTGCTTTAGATTAGCGGCGCTGACTTTCCAGAACCCCGGAAAAGAGAGTATCTGCGAGGTGTCATGGAGGTTGAAATTCACCCGTCCATACCCTTCGCGCTTCCACCCCTGCACCGCGTTTGGTCCCACCGTGATGGAGCCGTTGACCATCGGTGTCAGGTGCACACCCAGGAAAGGAACCGACGGGTTGGGGATGGGATAAACCAGGTGGCTGATCAGCTTATTCAGTTCGCCGCGGAGCCGGTAGTATTCCCCCCGGTAAGGGATGGTCCTGAAATCGATGTCCAGCCCCTGCAGCATTGCTATGCGGTCGGCCATCAACCCGGCGCAGGCCACCAGGCAAGATGCGCTGAATGTTCCCTGTGCTGTGTGTACCTCTATCTGATCGCTGTGCTCGCTGATGGCGGTCACCTCGTGAGCAAAGCGCGCGGTCCCTCCCAGCTCAAGAAACTGCTCCAGCATCACGTCACAGATACCCGGAAAATCTACGATCCCGGATTCTTCGACCAGGAAGGCGTCCAACCCGGTGATGGCAGGCTCCAAATCCTGTAATTTGCCCTGGCCGAGCATGCGGGGCTCCAGTCCGTTCTCACGGCAGCGCTCGAACAGTTGCTTCATCCGGGGTATTTCGTCCGGCTCAGTGGCGACCAGCAATTTCCCGGTTTTCCTGCAGCCTACCCGGTGCTCATTGCAAAAATCGTAAGTTGCCCGCGAGCCCTCGCTGCAGAACCGGGCCTTCATGCTGCCGGGTTCGTAGTAGACGCCGGCATGGATGACACCACTGTTGTGTCCGGTCTGGTGCTGCGCCGGTCCGGTTTCCTTCTCCAGCAGAAGGATGCGGGAACCCCCGGATTGCCGGGCCAGTTGCCAGGCCGTGGACAGTCCGACGATACCGGCGCCAATGATGATGAAATCGTATTTCAAGGAATCTGCCAGAGTTTGTCGCTTATGTTCATATAGCATATGCGCTCGGGCATAATGAGTCGACATGAAAACAGCCCTGATGAATCGTGACCGGCCAAAGACGTCGGATTTCTCAACACACATATCCGGTGGGTCCCGCTTCGTGCAGAGGATTGTGATTTGCTGTGGGGTGTTGCTGGCCGTCATGCCCTCCTGCACCCCGGACAAAGCGCCCCCGGTCGCCAACAGTGTTGCCGGGGAATGGATTGGCTCCTGGGACGGTGCAAACGAATCTATCGCGTCATTCAAGGGCATCCCTTTTGCACAGCCACCGGTTGGGGTTTTGCGCTGGCGGGCTCCGGTACCGGTCTTGCCCCAGGGCCGGCAGGATGCAACCGGGTATGCATCCGCCTGCATGCAGGGCAGTGGCATGGTGGACTGGTACGCAGATGTAGCGGCTGCATTTGGCGCAGGGCCGGAAGTTGTCGGCAGGCCAGCAGCTGTGAGTGAGGACTGCCTGTACCTGAACATCTGGTCCCCCCGGCTGAAGGCGGGAGAAAAATTGCCGGTCATGGTTTATGTGCATGGCGGCAGCAATGTGGGCGGTTGGTCCTATGAACCGAACTACGTCGGAGAAAATCTTGCTGCCAGGGGCGTGGTAGTGGTTTCAATCAGTTATCGGCTGGGTCCATTTGGCTTTTTCGCACACCCGGCTTTGGACAATGGACCGGGGGAAGCTGCTGCAAATTTTGCGCTGCTGGACATCAGGGCAGCTTTCGAATGGGTGAGTGCCAATATTGGCGCATTTAGCGGTGACCCGGAGAATATCACTGGATTCGGTGAGTCAGCCGGTGCTTTCAACCTGGTGGACTTGATGCTGGCAGAGTTCGCGGCAGGGAAGGGGGGGCAGCCTTTGTTTCGTCGAGTAATTTCCCAGAGCATTGGCGGGCCGGTTCTGAACCGCCGAACCCTGGCTGACGAACAGGATGTAGGTGTGTTCCTGGCCGGAGAACTTGGCATGGGCCCTGGCGCCAGTGCGGACCAATTGAGGGCCATACCCGCCCAGGCGCTGCTGGAAGCCACTGGAACTCTGCCTGGAGATCACTATTTTTCGGCCGTTATTGACGGTGTAACGATGCCCCGTCATTCGCTGGATGTGTTGCCGCACGCACGTGCTTCCGGCGTGGATTTGATGATTGGCACTAATGCAGACGAGTGGTACATGTACCTTGCGGAGGGTACGACCCCTCAGGACGTGGAAGATTGGCTGGCGAAACATGCACCCCGGCAAAAAGCCGGCCTACGTGATGCAGTCGCGGATGAACCCGTTGCCCGGCGTAAACTGGACCAGCTGACCACAGCGCTCGAGATGTTGTGCCCCTCGCGGTTCCTGGCAGCACAACTGGATACAATCGGTGGCCGTTCCTGGGTGTACTTTTTCACCCGGCAGAGGGCTGGAAAGGGTGGTGAACAGTTGGGTGCTTACCATGGTGCGGAGCTGCCCTATGTTTTCGACCGGCATGATTCCTGGTTGCCGGTAGAGGACACGGATAGCAGACTTACCGCAGCCATGATGGATTATTGGGTGCAGTTCGCCCACAGCGGTGACCCCAACCTTGTCGGACAACCGGCCTGGCCGGCATACTCCGGGCAAGAACCCGCCGTGATGGAACTGGGTGAACGGATTGGTGGACTGGGTGCTGAACCCGCAGAATTATGTAGATTGCTGGGTCTGGAAAGATCGCAGATGGAGACGGTAAATTGAAAAAAAAGGGTATCGACTGGCCGGCGTTTTCCAGCGCAATCGCAGTGATTTTGCTGGCTTGCATTCCATTGGTATTGTTTCCTGAGGCCGGCGGCGAACTACTGGTTAGCATGTACGGAAAAGTAACCCGCAATTTTGGCTTTCTTTATCTTTTGTCCGGGCTTGCGGTTCTGGTGTTTTTGCTCTGGCTGGCGATGGGCCCCTATGGCAAAGTCCGGCTGGCTTCGGGTGATGAAGAACCTGAGTTCAGCACCCTCAGCTGGACGGCCATGTTGTTTTGCGCCGGTGTCGGGGCTGGATTGATGTACTGGGCTCCGATCGAGTGGGGTTATTATTACGACGCTCCACCCTTTGGGGTTGAAGCGCGTTCCGCTGCGGCTGCCGAATGGGCCTCTTCCTACGGCATATTTCACTGGGGCCCAACTGCATGGGCCATCTATTGTTTGCCCACCGTAGCCATTGCCTATCCTTACTACGCCAAGAAAATAGCGTTTCTCCGCCTCAGCACCAGCTGCCACTATTTTTTTGGGGGTGGGCAGGAAACCCGTAGCGAACGGTTGATTGACTGGTTGTTCATGATCGGTCTTTTGGGTGGGGCCGGAACCTCGCTGGGTTTTTCAACTCCGATGATTGCCGCCTGTATTGCACAGGTCACCGGTATCGAGAATGGCTTTGGCCTGGAGATGGGTGTCGTTGCAGTGTCGGTAGTCGTATTTGCCACCAGTGTCTGGATGGGGCTGAAAAAAGGGATCAAGCGCCTGAGTGATTTGAATATGTGGCTGGCCTTTGGATTATTGGCTTTTGTCCTGATTGCCGGCCCAACGGTCTTTTTGTTGAAAGCGTCAATGAACAGCATCGGCCTGGTGGCCCAGAATTTCATCCGCATGAACTCCTGGACGGATGCATTCACAGATTCCGGCTTCGTTGAAAACTGGACCGTCTTTTACTGGGCGTGGTGGATAGCCTACGCACCGTTTGTGGGCTTATTCGTAACCCGAATATCGCGGGGCCGAACGATGCGACAGGTAATTTTTGGAATGATGGGTTACGGCACGTTGGGCGCAGGCTTGTTTTACATGATATTTGGTAATTATGGGCTGAGCCTGGAACTGGCGGGTACGGTGGATGTAACTGGCATCATGGCTGACCAGAATGGCTCGGAGGCGGTGGTGGCCATTCTGGGCCAATTACCTGCTGCCGGTGCTGTTATTTCGGTGTTTGCATTGATAGCATTGATCTTCTCGGCGACCACCTATGATTCGGCGTCTTATATTCTTGCATCAGCAGCGACCCGGAACCTGCCGGCTGGTGAAGAACCGGAGCGCTGGCACCGGGTT
This sequence comes from uncultured Wenzhouxiangellaceae bacterium, assembly GCA_964443145.1. GTDB lineage: Bacteria > Pseudomonadota > Gammaproteobacteria > Xanthomonadales > SZUA-36 > JAHEFT01. The sequence continues at coordinate 22,247 of CAYUBS010000003.1, forward strand.
TTCTGGGCCCTGGCACTCGCGGTGCTCCCGTTAACACTCATGTTTGTCGGTGGCTTGAAAGTGATTCAATCGGCAACACTTATAGTATCCCTGCCGCTTATATTCGTGGGGGGATTGATGTCGGTTTCACTGGTGAAACAGTTGAAACAGGATCATGGCTGACCGATTGGTTTTATTTGGAAAGGAATGGTAATGATAACTATAAAAGTGATCGACCTGGAAGGTCGTGAGCATGAAATAGAAGGCAAGCCTGACGACGTGCTGATGGAATTATTGCGGGAACAGGACTGGGGTGTGAGTGCGCTTTGTGGCGGCATGTGTTCCTGTGCAACCTGCCACGTAATTCTGGGTGAGAAATGGCTTGAAAGTTTCCCAATAAAAGAATCAGACGAAGAAGAACTGCTGGAAATGCTTGATCACTTCCAGACACACTCACGTCTGAGCTGCCAACTGCGTTTGCAACCGGCACATGATGGTCTTCGCTTACGCCTTGCTCCTGAGGAGTAGGGTACGCGATTAGCAGCCGCTATCAGCCTGTTTCGCAGACTTCTTCGTGTACCTTGACCATCTGGATCCAGCCTTCAGCGTCCACTTTCACGATCTTCGGTGCAGTTTCTGAACCATCGAGACAGATCTGGAACTTTCCGGTCTGCTTTTCATTGTCTGCGTTCAGACCGGTCGCCGTGAAGGCCGCCTGGTTCTGAACGGCGCCTTGCGCCATGATTCTGACGGTCTGGTGCGGCGCTTCGTACGCCTTGATCAACTCAATGTCCTGCACTGTACCGTTGCCATTGCCGTCCGTGAAGACCAGCCAGCCCATGCTCCAGTCGCCGTCTCTCCTGCAGGAGTGACCGTTTGAGCTGGGACACATCAAGACCGTACTGCTACGCTGGTGAGCTTCTGACCGGGCCAGTTCAAGCCCTGAAAAGAGGCTGCCCGAGGCGGTCTTCAGCCGGTATTTCTCCAGCAGCATATTCGATCCCGGGACGGTGACCAGCACGACGATGGCAATGGCTGCCAGCGCGATCAGTACCTCCAGTATCGTAAAGCCTTCATTGGCTTTATGTCTTGCTTCTCCTACCCTTTTCCCTGATTTCATTTCTTTCTATACCCCCACGGCATCAAACCGGGTAATTCCGGTTGTCTCAAGCGTCATCCCTGATGAAATTCGGCACACACGAAGAACCCGCAGCCTGCCGATCGCCAATCCGTAGCGATTTCAATTACATATTCCTGTCAATAGTATAGTCAATGCGCGCTTCGAGAGTGAAGTGTCTGCTGTACCATTCGTCGGGTTGGATACACCGCTGGGGCATTCAGGCAAAAAAAAGCCGGCGCCATGAGGACGCCGGCCTGTTTTTTCTTGAATTTAAGTGCTTATTCGAATACGTCGCCAATAGCCCGGCTGCATTCGGCGCTAACCACTTCTTTCTGGCTGCCCAGACATTCCAGCAGGCGACCTTCGCCAGCCTGGACGGTTGCACACAGATTCTCGATGTCGTCCTCACATTGGCCCGCAACGTAGTTCAAAGCGGAAACAGCATGCTCCAACTGCGCAGATGCGTCGTACAGGGCAAACTGACAGGCGCCCGAGAGCTTGTCTTCGTGGGCATAGAAGCAGGCCAGTAACCGGCCTTCGCCTTCGGTGACCTGGCTGCAGTAAGTTTCAATTTCCGTGGAGCAACCGGTATGAACCGTGGCGGCCGGATCCTGGGCCAGAACCTGGCCGGAAAAACCGAGCAACAGGAATATTGCAATAACAGTAATTCTTACTTTCATCGGGTAAATCTCCTGAGAAAAAATGAATTCGGGTCGCGCATTATGCACTATTTCCCGCTTTTATTCCCGCCAGGCTTCAAGGTTGTTTAGCCTCGTTCAGGGCGTTCAGCAGGATAGATGCCCAACCTTTGAGAATCTTCTTTGCAGCAACCTTGTTGGATACCGAGTTGGTCCATGTGTAGGAACCGCTATTGGAGTTATCCATTCTGCGGTCCATGGCTTTGGCGATCATGTCACCTGTGACAGAGTCATAGAGCTCAATGTACAACGTCATTTCTCCCGCAGAGGAGGTGAAGCTCATGCCTCTGCCGGCGCGCGGCGTATCCGGGGCATTGACGTCCAGATTGATAATGGCTGGCCTGATCAGCAGGACGTCGTCGGCGGCTTCGTCAACGACTTGATAGCCACCAGCTTCGAGGGCTTCCCTGAACACTGTGTCAAACTCTTCCGAGAGGGATTTCTTGATGTTTTCCATGTCCCCGTTAGAGATCCGTATTTTTTCAATGGAACCCCTGCTATGATCCCGCCGCCAGTTTTTCTTGAACGCGACGTAGGCATCCATTAACTGCACACGCTTGTACTGGGTCAATTCCGCTCCGGGCTCAGCATAAACGACCGCCATCTTGGAGTCCGGCACCCGGTGCAGTCCGTCCTCGGTCACTTCAGGCAATTCCTCCTTCTTGGCAAGGGCGTTTCCGGCACAAGACAACAGTACGGTTGCAAGTGCAATTGCGAAATATTTTGATAGTTGCATAAATTAACTCCGGCGTATGTTGGATAACTGTTACAGCAGACCAGTATAGGTCAAGAAAAATTGCAAATCGATTCTGTGTGATAAACAAGTTATTATTTGGCGCATGAGCGTAAAACCTGTCAATTACATGAAAGTAGCATTACTGGCTTGCCTGCTGTTTGCCAACCTGGCGATGGCTGGGGCCAGGCAGATAGATGATTACCAGTGGGAAGGCGTAGAGCGCATCGTCGCCATTGGCGACCTGCACGGCGATTACGACAACTACCTGGCGACCCTGAGGGCCGCAGGCCTGATCGATAAGAAAAACAAGTGGAGCGGTGGTGAAACACATTTTGTGCAAACCGGTGATATCCCCGACCGCGGAGCCGATACGCGGAAAATAATTGAACACATTATCAAGCTGGGCAAGCAGGCAAAGAAAAAGGGTGGCCGGGTCCATAACCTGATCGGCAATCACGAAGCCATGAATGTTTATGGCGACCTGCGATACGTGACCGATGGTGAGTTCGAAGCGTTTGCAACCCGCAATTCGGCCAAGTTACGGGACCGTGTTTACGAAGTGACTTTGCAAAACATGGCGGCCAGTAACCCGGACGCTATGGCGAGTCTGCCCGAAAATCATCGTGAAGAATGGAACACCAAACACCCACTGGGATGGGTTGAGCATCGCCAGGCCTGGGATCCGGCCTGGAACCCCGACGGCGAATACGCCAATTGGGTAATGAACCAGAAGGTGGCTGTCCGGATCAATGGAAGCTTGTTTCTGCATGGTGGCATCAGTGGGTTCTATTGCCAGAACTCTCTGGACTCGATGACTGAGCAGGTGATCAGCAATCTACGAAAATTCCAACCTGGCAATGCCGGAATTCTGGAAGATCAATTCGGACCACTGTGGTACCGGGGGCTTTCAGGGGTACCGCCTGATGCATTGGATGAGACTGTCGACGCTATCCTTGCACGACACGGTGCCCGTCACATCGTTGTCGGGCATACGCCTACCAGCGGCGTCATCTGGCCGCGCTTCAACGGCAGAGTCGTCATGATCGATACCGGAATCTCCCGGGCTTATGGCGGTTATGTGGGCTACCTTGAGATTACGCAGGAAGGCCTTTTCGGCGGTTACCCGGGCGGGAAGCTGTCTCTGCCCATGGATCAGGAAGGGTTAATCCCTTACCTGGAACAAGTGATCGCGATGGATCCGAACAACAGTTATCTGCAGCAACGCCTCGAGCAACTCCAGAACCCGGCGGTTCCGGAGCTTTTGGAAGCTGATGCCGGAGCGGCGGGCCAAATCAGCCCGCAGCGAGTAACCCGGTCAATCCCTACTTGCGGCATTTCCGAATAACGTATTTGTCGAAATCATCATCATCCTTGATGGTTTTGAAGAATTTCTTCATGTAGCGGGTGGCCTTTTTGCCCCTGCTGCTGGTTAGCCTGCTTTCGTTCTCAATCAGTGCATAGATGGCCGATTCCTGCTCAAGAGTTATCTGGCGCGCCGCCTCCAGTGTGTCATTGGTTCTGCAGTACCCCCTGTACAGACGTTGTTTAACGGTTTTGATGGGCAGCCCGTTTGGCGGTGCTGCATAAGGCGCATCGATCATCCCGGCCGAGTCGAAATCGTAAGGTATCGGGTAGGCCAGGTCATTAGCCTGAAAGGGCTCGGGGCCAATAAGTTTCGTGTTGTGACAGCATTCCGTCGGGTTCGGGCCACTGAGCGCCGCCCAGTCAACGTTGCCAATCATGTACTGAAACAAGGAAAACTGGCTGGTGATTCCGGGTTCGAGCCGAGACACCTTGATCTTGGGGATGTTGAGTTTTTTCAGGTCATGGCGTTTTGCGACGTCACTGTCATCTTCGATCAGGAAGCCGAATCGGTTTTCAATCTTCTTGCCGTTTTCGCTGTCCACATAAGTTACATTCAACGGACGGACCCGGAAACTGTAGTCGGTTAGCAGGTTGTACATCTTGTAAGCCAGCATTTCCAGCAGGAAGTACTGCTCATAGCTATTGGACCTTTTGCAATGGGTTACCATTTTCAGGGACTTTTGCCCCCTGAAGGTCGTGCCCTTGACGGTCTCTTTTTCAAATCGCAACTTGATGGGAGGAAAGTCGCATACCCTCTGCCGGGTTATTCCACGCCGCGCTGCGGTCGTGTCGAGCGTCATCTTGTTTCCCAGTTCATCGGTGAACCCGATCGTTGCCGGATACGGATCCTGGTTTTTCTCATCGCGTACGATGTCGCGCCAGGGGCCCGTCAGTGTGACGTTCAGCGTTTCGTCACGGTCAAAAAGCTTGTGGGGTTTTGCGGCGTCCTGGCCGAACAAAGGTGTTGTGCAGAAAAGAAGCAGAACAAGAATGGATAAAGCGTTCCGGCTTTTTGATTTCAGCATGTTGGTCTTTTCCTGGGAAGATGTTGATTACCCATTATAGTGCGGTCGCGGGAGTTTGCCCGGTTCGAATCTGTTCAATGCAAAATTCTGGCCCGAATGGTTGACGGGATACCGCGCAGGCCGTTCAAAAGTTGTTGCGGGTTTGCGGTTTCCACATCCATGACGACGTAGCCGATTTCATCCCTTGTTTCCAGGTACTGCGAAGCAACATTGACCTCCTGCTCCGAAAAGACCTGGTTGATTTGCTGCAGGACACCGGGCTCGTTGTGGTGAATATGGAGGATGCGGCTGGCGTCCTGATGGTCCGGGAGAGAAACCTGTGGGAAGTTGACAGCTGAGCGGGTGGTGCCGTTGTCACTGTACTTGACCAGCTTACCGGCGACCTCCAGCGCGATGTTTTCCTGTGCCTCGATGGTGCTACCGCCTATATGGGGTGTGAGGATCACGTTGTCGTGGCCACGCAGGCGGGACACGAACGGTTCGCTGTTGGAGCCTGGTTCAACCGGAAAAACATCGATCGCTGCACCGCCGATGTGGCCGGAATCAAGAGCGTCAGCCAGGGAGTCGATTTCTACCACCTGGCCGCGTGATGCATTGATCAGAAAGCTGCCGGCTTTCATCCCCTTGAGAAACTGGGCGTCCACCATGTTGGTTGTTAACGGGGTTTCCGGCACGTGCAGGCTGACTACATCTGATTCATTGAGCAGGTCCCGGAAACTGCCCCGGCTGTCGGCATTTCCCAGTGGCAGCTTGTGTTCGATATCGTAGTAGAGCACCCGCATACCGAGACTCTCGGCCAGAATACCGAGTTGGGAGCCGATATGGCCGTAGCCGATGATGCCTATGGTTTTTCCGCGGATTTCATGCGAGTGGGTTGCCGACTTGATCCATTCACCGCGATGCGCTGCCGCGTTGCGCTGCGGGATGCCGCGCATCAGCAATATGGCTTCCGCCAGCGCCAGTTCGGCCACACTGCGGGTATTGGAAAAAGGAGCGTTGAATACCGGTACACCGCGATCGGCGGCGGCCGGAAGATCAACCTGGTTGGTGCCGATACAGAAACAACCAACTGCCGCCAGGCGGTCAGCTGCGGAAAGTGATTCGCTATCAAGTTGCGTGCGTGAACGGATGCCGAGGAAGTGCACGCCCTGCAGGGCTTCTTTCAATTCGTCGCCCAGTAGCGCGCTGCGCAGAATCTCCACGTTGTTGTATCCATGCCCCTGGATCAGCTCTGCTGCAGAGGCGTGAATTCCTTCGAGCAAAAGAAACTTGATTTTTGACTTGTCGAGAGAGTAGTTTCGTGTTCCATTTGACATGAATTATTCACTTTTCCCAGAGGAGGATTGTCTCAGCATTCTGTCGCTATCTGTGTCTGCAGGCAAGCCTGAAAAACCAAATGAATGACAATCCAGTAAATGCTACCGCCAGGGTACTGAGTGAGACCTGTCCCGGCCTGAAAATGAGTGCCGACCCCGAGGTTTTTGAAAGCCACGGGCAGGACTGGACACGATTCCGGAAACCGGCTCCCTCACTGGTGGTTTTTCCTGAAACTACGGACCAGGTGTGCAAACTGGTCGAGGCCGCAGCCGGGCGGGGGATTGCGCTGGTCCCATCTGGTGGGCGCACCGGCCTGAGTGGCGGAGCGGTGGCGGCCCAGGGAGAAGTCGTTGTCTCCTTCGACCGCATGCGCAAGGTACTGGAATTTAATGAAATAGACCGCACGGTCACCGTTGAAGCCGGGGTTGTTACTGCAACTGTGCAGGAGTTGGCCCGGCAGAAAGGCCTCTACTACCCGGTTTCCTTTGCCTCGGAAGGTTCGAGCCAGGTGGGTGGAAATATTGCGACCAATGCCGGTGGCATCCGGGTGCTGAAATACGGGCTGACGCGGGACCGCGTTGTCGGGATGAAGGTCGTCACGGGCAGGGGGGAGTTGCTGGACCTCAACCAGGGCCTGATCAAGAACGCCAGCGGTTATGATTTACGGCACCTGTTTATCGCCAGCGAAGGGACGCTGGGGCTGATTGTGGAAGCAACCCTGAAACTGGTTGATCCGCCATTGCCCAGCAGGGTGCTGTTGTTGGGGGTGGAAAGCATGGACGCCCTGATGAAGGTATTCAGCGCGCTACGCTCAGCCCTGGAGTTGTCCGCCTTCGAGTTTTTTACCGACCGGGCCTTGCATCACGTGCGCACCGCAAATGATCTGCCGGCACCGTTCGATACGAGTTGTCCGCTGTATGTTATCGCAGAGTTTGATTGCCCTGACGACCAGGCGGAAGAACAGGCCATGGAGTGTTTCGGGCACTGCCTGGAACAGGGTTGGTTACTGGATGGTGTGATCAGTCAAAGCGACCGTCAGATCGAGGAGTTGTGGCGTTATCGTGAAGGCATTTCTGAGTCGATCAGCCACTTTCCGCCTTATAAGAATGACCTGTCTGTCCGGGTTTCCCGTGTCCCTGAATTCCTGCAGCGGATGAACGCCCTGATGGATGAAATCTGCCCGGATTTCGAGGTGGTCTGGTATGGCCATATCGGTGACGGCAACCTGCACATGAACATTCTGAAGCCGGCACAACTGGAAATGTCTGAATTTGAATCGCGGTCACACGAAATCAGCGAGAAGACCTATGCTCTGACCCAGGAGATTGGCGGCAGTATTTCCGCCGAACATGGCATCGGTCTGTTGAAACAACCATGGCTGTATCGCTCACGAGCGCAAACGGAAATCGGGTTGATGCGGGAAATCAAGACAGTGTTTGATCCCGCCGGAATTCTGAATCCGGGCAAACTGTTGCCCTAAATAAATCGCATCGAAAAATCGATGGCCCGGACGCTCTTGGTGATATCGCCAGTGGAGATGAAGTCGACACCGGTTTCGGCAACTGCGCGTACGGTTTCCAGATTTATTCCGCCGGAAGCTTCCAGTCCGATACGGCCCTTGAATTGCGATACTGCCGTTTCCAGTTGATCCAGGCCGAAGTTATCCAGCAGAACGCGCTGTGCTCCGGCGTGACAGGCCTCTTCCAGTTGGGCGACGTTTTCCACCTCGACCTCAAGTAACAGCCCGGGATAGAGTCGCAGGGCTTCGCACACCGCAGCGGTAATGGAGCCTGCAGCGGAAATATGGTTTTCCTTGATAAGGATGGCGTCGAACAGGCCAATGCGGTGGTTTTGTGCACCGCCGCACAGGACCGCGTATTTCTGCGCCAGGCGCAATCCCGGTACTGTTTTTCGCGTGTCCAGAATAATCACGCCGGTTCCTTCTACGGCTTCTGTGTATCGTCGTGCCTGCGTGGCGGTTCCGGAGAGCATTTGCAGAAAATTCAGCGCGGTCCGTTCGCCGCTGAGAATGGATCGGGCCGGGCCGTCAAGGCGACAGACTTCCATCTCGGGCTCCAAACCATCCCCATCGCCTAACTGCCAGGAGATTTCTACGCCGGCCTTAAGTTGGCGGAAGGTTTCCTCGAACCAGGGGCGGCCTGACAGCACGGCTGTTTCCCTGCAGATGACCCGGGTGTGCAGGATGTTATCCGGGGGGATCAGGGCCGCGGTACAGTCCCCAGTCCCGAGGTCTTCACTTAAAGCGTGCCGGACATCGTCACTAACTGTTTGAGGCGCAGGGGGCTGCACCTCAGAAATCCTGGAACTGGGTCGTGCCGATTCCCCGCCCTTCAAGCAGGATCGGAATCTCGTCGATCACCGGGTAAATGACCTTTGAGTCTTCCGTGATGAGGGCTTCTCGAAGAGTTTCCCCGACGGTATCACCCGTGATGGTCAAAACCGAACCCTCGGAGATCCCGGTGTTCAGTATTTTCAGCCGGCTCGCAGGCAGGCGGGTCAGCGGTGTCTTGCTGACCGGGCAGCAAAGAATTTCCAGTAGTTTCCCGTCGATGGGCATGGCAGGCTCCGTTGATGGTGTTCAAACCACTATATTACGGCAGACGAAGGATTTCTCACAGCATAATCAAGGCCGTTCGCATGCTACAATGACAAGCTTGTATTTCACGAACCAATAGGAATTTAAAGAGTGGATAATCAAGTGCTTGTCGGCATCATCATGGGGTCTCAATCGGATTGGGAAACCATGAAAAATGCTGCAGATACGCTGGACAGCCTCGGTGTCGCCTACGAGACACGCGTGGTTTCCGCCCATCGTACACCCGACCAAATGTTTGAATATGCGGAGCAGGCTGCCGCACGCGGCTTGCAGGCGATCATTGCCGGGGCTGGTGGGGCAGCTCATTTGCCTGGCATGGTAGCCGCTAAAACCGTCGTGCCGGTGCTCGGCGTGCCGGTGCAATCACGTGCCCTGAACGGCATGGACTCATTGCTATCTATTGTGCAAATGCCGGCAGGTATCCCGGTTGGTACGCTGGCCATTGGTGCGGCCGGTGCCACTAATGCTGCGTTGCTTGCAGCCGCCATTATTGGAAATACGCAACCCGAAGTGCGTGCAGCACTGGAGGCGTTTAGAAGCGACCGTACTGAAGCGGTTCTCGCACATCCTGATCCCAGCAAGGTCTGACCCGTTGGATAAGGCAACACAGGCGCCATCCATTGCGCAGCGAATCGGCGTTCTGGGCGGTGGGCAACTCGGCCGGATGCTAGGGCTGTCTGGAATCCCGATGGGCTTTCGTTTTGTCTTCCTGGATCCCTCCGCGGACGCCTGTGCCGGGGAAACAGGTGAGCTTCTGAAAGCCGGTTTTTCCGATGCGGATGCGGCCCGGGAGCTGGCTTCACGAGTTGATGTTGCCACCTTTGATTTCGAGAATGTACCCGAGTCATCGGCCCGTGCCGTTCAGGAAACCTGCCCGCTGTACCCGGCGCCCAATGCCCTGGCCACCGGCCAGGACCGGGTTTTGGAAAACAGCCTGTTTGATAGCCTCGGAATTGAAGTTCCTGACTACCACGCCGTATCCAGCCGTACCGATCTGCTGGAAGGGCTTGATCGGTTGGGTTACCCGGCGGTTCTGAAAACGCGACGACTGGGCTATGACGGCAAGGGGCAGGCGGTGCTACGTGACTCGGAAGACCTGGAGCGTGCCTGGCAACTGCTCGGTGATTCCGAGTTGATCCTTGAGGCGTTCGTACCGTTCGAGGCCGAGTGTTCTCTCGTCGCGGTTCGTGGGCGTGACGGTGAAACCCGCAGCTGGCCATTAACCCGGAACGTACATTCAAATGGCATTCTGAAGCTCAGTTTGCCGGGTGTGTTTGATGATGCCCTTCAAGCCGCTGCTGCGAAGAAAGTACAGGCATTGCTGGATCATTTCGACTATACCGGCGTACTGACGGTGGAGTTTTTCCTCTACGGGGGAGAGTTACTGGTCAATGAGCTGGCACCGCGGGTGCACAATTCGGGGCACTGGACGATCGACGGATCCAGCTGTTCACAATTTGAAAACCACCTGCGCGCGATCACCGGCCTGCCGCTGGGGCAGACGGATTTGGCATCGTATTCACTAATGTTTAACTGGATAGGGGAAATGCCGGATAAGGACCGGGCGATGGCAATACCCGGGCTACATTGGCATGATTACGGTAAGGCGCCCCGTGCCGGCCGGAAGATCGGTCACGCAACACTGACCGCCGAATCGATGGAAGATCTGCAGGTGCGCGCTTTCCAGATGGCGGAAATAGCGGGTGCGGATTTCCCGGGGTTACTAAATTCCCTCTTCGATTAAGCTGCTGACCACTTCAACAATTCGGTCGGCCTGCTCCTGATCGATAATCAACGGTGGTAGCAGGCGAATCACTTTGTTCTGCGTTACATTCAGTAATACGCCTTTCTCAAGCGCCCGGCCTTTCAAATGGTTGGCTTCCTGCGTGAGTTCAAGGCCAAGCATCAGCCCGCGGCCGCGGATGTCTTCAACTTGTGGATGTTCAGCCAGGCGCTCATGGAACGCACCCAGGATGTATTCACCGGTATCAGCTGCCCGTCCCGCCAGGTCTTCCGAGCGCATCACATCCAACACCGTGCAGGCAGCTCGTGAAACCAGCGGGTTGCCCCCAAATGTAGAACCGTGGCGCCCTGGCGTCAAAGCCTCCGCTGCCGCTCCGCTGGCAACGCAGGCGCCGATGGGCAGGCCGTTGGCCAGTGCTTTGGCAGTCGTCAGGATATCCGGCCGGATATCCTCGTGTTGGTGGGCGTACCATTTTCCGGTGCGGCACAAGCCGGACTGGATTTCGTCGAATATCAACAGCCACCCATGTTCGTCGCAAAGGCGCCTGAGATTCGCCAGGTAACCGGGTTGCGGAACGCGGATACCTGCTTCACCCTGGATGGGCTCGACCAGTACGGCCGTGATGTTATGACTGTGGCCCGCAATCTTTTCTATTGCGCCAATATCGTCAAACGGTGCACGGATGAAACCGCTCACCAGCGGCTCAAAGCCTGCCTGAACCTTGCGGTTACCGGTGGCGGACAGGGCCGCCATCGTGCGGCCATGGAAGCTGTGGTCCATGACGACAACCCCGGGAGTTTCGATGCCCTTATCGTGGCCGATGATACGAGTAATCTTCAGCGCACATTCAATCGCTTCGGCTCCCGAGTTGCCAAAAAAAGCCCGTTCCATTCCGCTGACATCCGCCAACTGCCCGGCGAGTTGCTCTTGCCAGGGAATACGGACCAGGTTGCCGGTATGTATCAGGGTAGATGACTGTTCAGATATCGCACGGGCAAGGGCCGGGTGGGCGTGGCCCAGTGCGCATACGCCCAGACCACTGATGGCATCCAGGTAGCGATTTCCATCTTCGTCCCATAGCCAGGCGCCTTCTCCACGCACAAATGCAAGATCAAGCGGCGCATAGGTGTTCATCAGGTGGCGGCTCATGGTGACTCCTGTCTAGAATCCGGTCAGTATTTTCCAGCGGTTGACGATGGCGCAAAACAGCGCTGCGGTTTGCTCGGTGTCGTAAATGGCGGAATGGGCCTCGGACTCATTCCAGTCCAGCCCGGCAGCCTGTACCGATCGCGATAACACCGTCTGACCGAAGGCCAGTCCGGCCAGTGTCGCAGTATCAAATGAACTGAAGGGGTGCAGCGGACTGCGTTTGAAATCAGTACGTTGGATTGCAGCGTTCAGGAAGGACAGGTCGAAAAAAGAATTATGTCCGACCAGGATTGCGCGCTGGCAACCTGTGGCCCGCACTTCCTTGCGGATGGGCAGAAAGATCTGCCGCAGGGCTTCTTTTTCCGGCTGTGCATTGCGCAGAGGGTTATCCACCTGGATTCCGGTTATTTCCATTGACTTGGGGTTGAGATTGGCACCGTCAAAGGGCTCGACATTCACCGAGACCGTTTCTGCGATCACCAGGCGGCCAAAGTCGTCCATCCTGATGATGCACGCTGCAACTTCCAGTAGCGCGTCCTTTTGAGCGTCAAACCCACCGGTTTCGACATCAATGACCACGGGCAGAAAACCCCTGAATCGATCGGCAATGCGCGGCATAATGGACCCCATTCGATAAGCATGGGAGCATAAGGGATTGCACCCCAAATTGCCATGATGACAAGAAACAGCACAAAAATACGTCTACATAGCACCCACCCTCCGTTTCGCGGTTTGGTCCGGTTGCTACTGGTTATTAGCTTTCTCGCACTGGCTCTTACAGCGGGTAATCCGGCCATGGCGCAGGAAGACTCTGCCCTTTTCTGGTCGATCAGCAAGCAGGGCGAGCCAGCCGGTTATTTGTTGGGAACTATCCACAGTGAAGACCCGCGGGTGTTGGATTTTTCGCCCCGTTTTATTGAGCGGCTGACTGAAAACCAGGTGTTTGCGATGGAGATGGTGCCTGATCTGCCTACTCTGCAGCAGCTGACCGACTACATGCAGTACCAGGATGGCTCTACGCTGGAGGGCCAGATTGGGGCGCAGCGTTATGCCCGTTTGAAGACGGCCCTGGCCGCTTACAACGTCCCCCGGGAGTGGGTTGCCCGAATGAAGGTCTGGGCTGCCATGATGACGCTTAGCGTTCCACCCCCGGAGACCGGGTTTTTCATGGATTTTTCACTTTCCCTGCGCGCCGCCGGTGCTGGCCTGGAAGTGGTCGGCCTGGAAACTCTGGAGCAGCAGTTGTCTTTTCTTGAGGACATGCCGATGGAGCAGCAGTTGATGCTGCTGGATCAGGCGCTGGACGAATCGGACAAAGTCGTCGGCATCCACAGGGAAATGGTGGACAGCTATCTTGGGGGTGACCTCAAGGAGCTCAGCCTGCAAGCGGAGCAACAGCTTGACGAACTGGAGCCTGTTGCAAAAGAGTATTTCATGAAACAGGGCATTGAAGTGCGGAATCAGCGGATGGTGAGCGCGGTCTTAGACCGCTTGCAGACTGGTCGCGTGTTCGTTGCTGTTGGCGCCCTTCACCTGCCAGGCCCCACCGGATTGATTCAGCTTTTACGGAAAAACGGTTACGAGCTGAAGCCCTTGCCCCTGCCATTCACCGCCGAAACGCGGGAGTAAGCCCTAGAATCAGGGCCATAACGAAGAAGCTGATGCCCCAGGCTGGCAACAGAAAAATTGTCGTCAGCCCCATCACTGCGAATACCAATGCGGCTCCAATACCATCACTGATACGGTCAGTGGTGTAGCTGTCCCTGCCGGTGAATTTGAGTAACAGATGGTCCAGGCTAATCTTACCGCCGCCGTGGAACACCAGTGGCAGCAGGATCAGCACAAGCAGCAAGGGTAGTTTGTAGTTACCGGCTCCTTTCGCTGTGATGACGTAACCCTCCCAAAGTTGAGCATAGGAATCCCATTCCGCCGGCCAGTGCACCGCGGCGGTCGCAACCACCGTAATGACCAGCAGTGACACGGCGGCAAAGCGGGTTAACAGACCCAGCAGGATGAGCACTGAAAAAATCAGTTCACCCCAGGTGGCGGCCAGCCAGCTTAATTCGGTTGGAATTGCGCTGAAAGGCCACTGGAACCCCATTTGCCAGTCAGCCCATGGAATATCAGCGAACCAGTTTTCACCGCGCAGTTTTTTTGTCCCCGCCTCCCAGAATTCCCAGAACAAAACCACGCGCAACGCCAGCGGCCAAAGATAGTCGCCTGAAGTACGCAGGCGGGCCGTAATATTGTCATAGGAATCGAACATCCGGTTTATCTCCTGGTACCTGTCAGTATGCTTTTTTGTGTTAAATCTTTGAGCAGTTCGGTGCCTGTGGAGATGACTTTCCCGGGCTCGGGATGGCTGATTGCGACGGCGACTTCCATCAGTAATTCACGCCCTGTTGCGTCGCGGTGCTTCTGCATCAGTTCGAGCAACAGACGGCTGACGTTGTTGAGTTTCATGAACTTCACATCGTCCTGACGGTTTCGGTAAACCAACAAATGGGTGGGCTCTTCGGGCGGTTCAGCGGGCTGAAACTTGGGGCTGATGCAGTGCACGGGGTAGCGATAACTGAGCGGCCAGGCCAGCGGCGACAATACGGGCACGTTTTCAAGCAAGTCGCCCTCGGGATCAGCCAGTGTATCTGTCCACTGGCGTTCATCCAGCGATAGCGCAAGCTCAACCCACTCGTAGTGGGCCAGTTCCAGCAGGAATCCCGGGTCACCCGGACGGCTTTCCCTACCATCCTGCAGATAACGCAGAAATTCCTTGGCGACCTCGGGAAACAGCGGGGTCTGGCAGCGATGTTCTGAATAGAAATCCCGAATCAATTGATGCCATTCTTCGTCTCCGTAAATAGCGCGCAGCACCGGAAAATTTCCGGCCAGCAGGGACTGAATGTTGTTGAAGAACAGATCCCGGTAGATCTTCATTCGGCGGTCTTCTATTCCGTCCGGCGCAGCATGCACTTCGGGGTCCCTGATATGGGCCGCGAAGGCGGTTTGCAGCTTTTCCAGGGTCTCAGGCGTGTCTTTTGCCGGGTCGGTTTTCTTGCGACTGGGTGTCATGTTTTTGCCATTTTTCCTGCAGTGTCGCGATGTGGCTGACTTCCGCCATCAATTCATCGACGGGTGGAAGGTTAAAATCCCTTTCGAGCAGGGTAGGGAAGACGCCAAAGGCCTTGTAAGCCTCCTCAAGGATTTCCCAAACGCCAGGAATGACGTCAGCGCCATGCGTATCCACAATCAGGTCTTCCGCCTCGTTGTAGTGCCCGGCAATATGGCCGTAAGCGATACGGTGCCCCGGTAACTGTTGCAGAAACCCGATGGGGTCATAGCCGTGGTTCACGCTGTTGACGTAAATATTATTCACATCCAGCAGCAGGTCACATTCGGCCTCATCCAGCACTGCTGAAATAAATTCGATTTCGCTCAACTCTGCGCCGGGGGCGGCATAGTAAGAGACATTTTCAATGGCGATCCTGCGCTCCAGAATATCCTGTACGCGCTGAATCCTGGAACTCACGTGCCTGATCGCTTCTTCGGTGAAGGGAATGGGCATCAGGTCATAAAGGTGACCGCTGTCGGTGCAGTAGCTCAGATGTTCGCTATAGCAAGTGATTTTGTGCTTATCGAGAAATTGCTTCAGACGATGCAGGAAGGTTTCATCGAGTGGTGACGGCCCGCCAATCGACAGGGACAGGCCATGACAGACAAAAGGAAGCTGTGCGGTAAATTCACGAAACGCGTGACCGAACCGCCCGCCTACATTCATCCAGTTCTCAGGTGCGACTTCCATGAAATCGACCGGCCCGAGGCCATGGGAACGAAGCGGGCCCAACAGGGCCCGCCTCAATCCAAGTCCAGCGCCGGTAACCGGGTAACGCGGGGTACCGGTGCGCTCGGCTGTGTGTGACTTAGTGGTTATCACCGCCACATTTGCCTTCGCCGCACTTGCCTTCTTCAGCTTTCTCGCCACCGCATTTGCCTTCTTCAGCTTTTTCGCCGCCGCATTTGCCTTCTTCGGCCTTCTCGCCGCCGCATTTGCCTTCGCCGCATTTGCCTTCTTCGGCCTTCTCGCCGCCGCATTTGCCTTCAGCGTCTTTCTCGCCGTCTTTGCCTTCGCCGCAGGTGCCTTCAGCGTCTTTCTCGCCGCCGGCCAGCATGTAGCCGTTATCAAGATCAGTCGCTTCGAACGGGTTGTCGGCAGCCATTGCCGTGGTGGATGCAGCCAGTGAGGATACGAAAGCTACGCCAACAGCAGCAGCAACGGGTTTTGTAAACATTGATTTTTCAGCCATGGTAAAGATTCTCCAATAGTATGTTTTTGGGGGCAGCAGGCCCGCATGATTCGAAAAATGGTCGTGTGGCGTCTCCGGAAATTCACACGACTCGGGGCAGTTGACCGGAAACGGCCCCGGATTATTACATTACGGACTTGGATTTAAAACTACAAAGATCTCTGACGATACATTCCGGGCAGTTGGGTTTGCGCGCTTTGCAGGTATAACGGCCATGCAGGATAAGCCAGTGATGGGCGTCGTGGAGGTACTCTCGGGGAACGGCTTTGCGCAGTTTCAGCTCTACCTGCAGCGGTGTCTTACCTTTTCCCAGTCCGGTGCGGTTTGCAACCCGGAAGATGTGCGTGTCCACCGCAATTGTGGGTTCACCAAAGGCGGTGTTCAGCACAACATTGGCTGTTTTGCGTCCGACGCCGGGGAGTGCTTCCAGCGATTTGCGGTCCGCGGGAACCTCGCTGCTATGCCGATCGATCAGGATCCGGCAGGTCTTGATGATGTTCTCCGCCTTGGTGTTGAACAGCCCGATGGTCCGGATGTAGGGTTTCAGTCCTTCAACACCCAGTGCGGATATTTTTTCCGGGCTGTTCGCCACCGGGTAGAGTCTTCGTGTGGCCTTGTTGACGCTCACGTCGGTGGCCTGTGCCGACAGGATTACGGAAATGAGCAATTCGAAGGACGACTGGTATTCCAGCTCGGTTTTTGGAGCGGGAGTTACCGATTGTAAACGCTGAAAGAATTCTTTGCGGTCGGCGGGCTTCACGCGGTCGCTTCTTCTTCGGTGCCATCATGGGCGTCAGTCGCTAAATGTTTCCTGCGTCCCGATAGTCGTGCATCAAGCCAGTTTCTGCCGGCGATCAGCAGGCCGAGTCCAATAAAAGCACCGGGTGGAAGCATTGCCAGTAAGAATCCCGGGTGATCTGGAATCAGGGTGAGCTGCAGGGATTTACCGGCTTCTCCAAACATCAGGTGGGCCTGGCTCAGCAAGGTACCGCGGCCCAAAACCTCCCTTAGTGCGCCCAGGGCAACAAGAGCCAGGCAAAAACCGAAGCCGGTTGCCAGGCCGTCCACGACTGATGGCAGGGGCGGGTTTCTGGAGGCAAATGCCTCGGCCCGTCCAATGATTGCGCAATTAGTAACGATCAGGGGGATGAAAATACCCAGGACCCGATAGAGGTCATGGAACCAGGCCTGCATCAGCAATTGGATGACCGTGACCACGGTGGCAATGATGATCACATACGCCGGGATGCGAATCTCCGGCCGCAGAACCCGACGGGCCAGGGACACGGCCAGGTTTGAAAACACCAGGGTCAGGGTGGTGGCCAGACCCAGGCCTATGGCGTTCACCACAGTCGCGCTCACGGCGAGCAGTGGGCACAACCCAAGCAGCACAACCAGGCCGGTATTTTGCTGCCACAGGCCGTCAAAGAAGATCTTTTTGTAGCTCATGGCGCCACTCCGGAAGCTTGCGAGGCGGTGTCGAACAGATAGTCCCTGTTAGCTTCAAAATAGGCCAGCGCACCGCGCACTGCTTCCACCACGGCGCGTGGTGTAATGGTCGCGCCGGTGAACTGGTCGAAAGCTCCGCCGTCCTGCTTCACTGTCCACAGTTCAGCCTCCGGCCGGCCGAGGGATTTTCCGGAAAAACCAAGGATCCAATCGCTTTTTTCGACCTCAATGGCGTCGCCCAATCCGGGGGTCTCCTTATGACTCGTCACCCGTACACCGAGCAGCGTACCATCGAAGCTGATACCGGCCAGTAGCCCAATGTTACCGTTATAGCCGCTGACTGCATTGAATTTGAGAACGACGGCCTGCGGACTCCCCTGGTAGCGCGCGCGGTAGGCAACAACCTCCTGACCATTCGGAAAAAAGTGGTCATCCTTGAAGGTGAAGTGGTCTTCCAGCAGTGGGTTGTCATACTGTTGGGGCAGAATCTGCCCGAGCCGTTCCAGGATAACTCTTCTTTCCTGCGCCGCGATGCGGTCCGCCGTTAAGCTATCGACAGCCGTCAGTGCGCTGGTGCAGACAATTGCGACCAGGCCCAGCGCTGCTGCACTACGGATTATCCGGTTCATTTTCCGAATATCCTCGGGCGGGTGTAATGGTCAATCAGCGGGGCGGCCATGTTCATCAGCAACACCGCAAAGGCCACACCGTCGGGATAGCCGCCCCAGCGCCTTATCACCAGCGTGATCAGTCCAACTCCCGCCCCGAATATCAGCCTGCCGCGCGTACTGGTGCAGCCACTGACCGGGTCGGTCGCGATAAAGAATGCACCCACTACAAGCGCTCCGGAAAACAGGTGTTGCAGCGGTGCCGTATTGCTTCCCGGGTCCAGCAAATAGGTGAGTCCGCCAAGTACAAGTACCGTGCCTATCATGGTCAGGGGAACATGCCAGCTGATAACGCGGCGCCACAATAGCCACAGGCCGCCGAGCGCATACCAGTTGGCAATCCATTCCCAGCCCAGTCCGCCGAAATCGCCGAAGACGGGCAGTTGCCGGGCCTCTGAGATCATTTTTCCTGTGGCAACGCTGGTTCTTATCGAGTCCAGCGGGGTCGCCTCGGTGATGGCATCCCAGCTCAATCCACCAGCCGGCTGGCCGCTGAAAATAGTCACCAGGACATCGCTCCATGACAGGGCTATCGGTGCAATAGATGAGGGCGGCAGCCAGGCAGTCATGGCCTGCGGAAAACTGATCAGAACCACGACGTAGCCGACCATCGCGGGGTTGAACGTGTTGTGGCCAAGCCCGCCGTAAAGGTGCTTGGCAATAACAATGGCAAACAGCATACCTGTCAGGGCAATCCACCAGGGTGCCAGTGGTGGTATGCACAAGGCGAATAGAATGGCCGTCAGCACCGCACTGAAATCACCCAGGAAAAGGCGCATCGGTTGTTTGCGAAGTTTCAGCATCAGCGCTTCCAGGCCCAGTGCAAAAAAGCAGGCAAGCACAATCTGCACGAGGATTCCGGGGCCAAAAAACCAGACATGGGCGGCTATCGCGGGGATCAGCGCAAAGATCACCTGCAGCATGATGCGCGCTACCGTTGAATGGGGCGGGAAATGAGGTGCGCCGCCGGTGTCGAAACTGCGGCTCACGGGTTCCGGCCTTTGCGCGAGCGCACGCGTTCGATAGCGGCTGCAATTTTCTGCTGTTTACTGTTGTCTTCATGCAGTGCGCGCTTTTTGTCCTCTATCCGTTTCTTGCGTGCCAGCTTGAGCCGCTCAAGCCGCGCTTCGCGGGCTTCGAACCGTTGTTTGGCCGCCTCGGCACGGGCCCGTTCCTGGTCCAGTAAATGCAACTCGGACTTGCCGAAACGGAACCAGTCGACCAGTGGAATATGGCTGGGGCAGACAAAATCACAACATCCACACTCGATACAATCACTCAGGCCAAGCTCCGTTGCGTCATCCCACACTCCGTTGCGGATGACGCGGTTCAGCTCTTGTGGCAACAATATGGATGGGCAGACACGGGCACACTCGCCGCACCGGATACAGGGCATTTCCGGTTGTGGTGGACGGATGTCATCCGCGCTCAAAACCAGGATGCAATTGGCTGCCTTGATGACCGGGTTGCCGTCAGAAGACAGTGCATATCCCATCATGGGGCCGCCGAGAATCATCCGGGCTGCATCGGAAGTGTAGCCACCACACTGGTCAATCAGGTTGGAAATCGGAGTGCCGATTTGGGCAAGCAGATTGCGAGGCTTGCGCACGCCGTTACCGGTAATGGTGACGATTCTCTCGATCAATGGTTTGCCTTCTGTCACGGCACGAGCCACCGCGGTCGCAGTGGCCACGTTTTGACACAACAGACCGAGGTCGGTGGGGCGTCCGCCGGACGGTACCTCGAGCCCGGTCAGTACTTTGATCAGCTGCTTCTCACCTCCTTCCGGGTAGATGGTGGTGACTTTGACGATATCGATGGTTCCCGCCCCGGATTTCTCAACGGCACGGACCAGCGCGGCGTTGACGGCACCCATCTGATCTTCGATGGCGATTACCGTTCTGCTTGCACCGACCGCCTTTTGCAGGATTCGCGCTCCCAGGACGATCGAGCCGGGGTGTTCGCGCATCAGCATCTCGTCACAGCTGATGTAGGGTTCACATTCCGAGCCGTTCAGGACCAGTGTGTGGATGCCCCGTTCACTGGCCTGATTTACTTTGAATCCGGTGGGAAACACCGCTCCGCCCAGACCGACAATTCCAGCCGAGCCGATGGCCTGTCGCAATTGGAGCGGGCTGGCTTGCTCCCAGTCAACAATGGGCTCCAGGTCTTTCCACTGGTCCAGGCCGTCCGGCTTGATCACCACGCAGCGGCCGTCGGCCCCGGAGGGGTGGCTGATGGGGTGGCTTATGATGGCGGTTACTGTGCCGGAGGTTGGTGCGTGAATGCAGCCGCGGCCCAGGTGCTCGAAACAGCCTATCTGCTCGCCTTTGAGGACTTTCTGGCCCTGGCTAACGATGGATTCGGCCGCGCGTCCGCTGTGCTGCAATAGCGGCACGTAGTAGCGGGTTGCAAGCGGGGTTTTCTCTACCGGCGTCTGGCAGGAGATCTTCTTGTTATGGCGTAGCCTCAGCCCGCCATGAAAATGGTGCAACTGCTGACCGGCAGACTGGGCCTGGCTGAGCGGATCGATCTTCATCCGGCTTCACCCGTGGCGGGTCTGGGCCAGCTCCATGCACCATTTACAGGCGCTACGGGCACCATCTCAATGCAATCCACCGGGCAGGGTGGCAGGCACAAATCACAACCCGTGCATTCGGCTTCGATGACCGTATGCATCAGTTTGGCTGCACCGACAATAGCGTCGACCGGGCAGGCCTGGATGCATAAAGTGCAGCCAATACAGACTGCCTCGTCAATAATCGCAACGGTCCTGGGCTTTTCTACACCGTTTTCCGGATTGAGTGGCCTGACTTCCAGGCCGAGCAGGTCGGCCAGTGCCTGGATTCCAGCTTCGCCGCCAGGCGGGCACTGGTTAATGTCCGCCTCACCCGATGCAATGGCCTCTGCATAGGGGCGGCATCCCGGGAAATTGCACTGGCCACACTGCGTCTGGGGCAGTACGGCGTCAATCTGGTCAACCACCGGGTCGGAGTCAACCTTGAACTTGCCCGCGGCCCAGCCAAGTCCCAGGCCGAAAAGGCTGCCGAGTAATGTGATGAGAATGATGGCTGTAATCATTGTGCAGTTCAGAGCCTGGCCAGGCCGGTGAAGCCCATAAATGCAAGCGCCATCAAGCCAGCCGTGATCAGGCCGATCGGTGCGCCGCGGAAGTGTACGGGTACATCTGCGTGGGCAACCCGTTCGCGCATCGCGGCAAACATGACCAGCACGAGCCCGAAACCAGCAGCCGCCCCGAATCCATACAATGCGGACTGCAACAGGTTGTGCTGCTCCTGAACATTCAGCAGGGCCACGCCCAGCACGGCACAGTTGGTCGTGATCAGCGGTAGAAAAATTCCCAGGATCCGGTACAGCAGCGGACTGGTCTTGCGCATGACCATCTCGGTTAGCTGCACTACGGTTGCGATCACCAGGATGAAGCCGAGAGTGGACAGGTATTCCAGGCCAAGCGGCCGCAGCACGTAGGCGCTCAGCAGGTAGCTGCTAATCGACGATAAGGTCAGCACGAACATCGTGGCCACCGACATGCCGATGGCGCCTTCGAGCTTGTTGGATACTCCCATGAATGGGCACAGTCCCAGGAAGCGGACAAGGACAAAGTTGTTCGCTAATACCGTGCTGACCAATATCAGGAAGTATTCGGTCATGAACCGGTCAGGTTACCCGCAGTCCCGGTACGGCGCCCTCGTCCGGTTCCAGGATATACAGGTCTTTGCCACCGGGCCCGGCAGCCAGGACCATTCCCTCGGAGGTACCAAAGCGCATTTTACGGGGCTTCAGGTTGGCCACCATCACCGTGAACCGGCCTTCAAGCTGTGCCGGATCGTAAGCTGACTTGATACCGGCAAATACGGTCCGGGTTTCGTTGCCTATATCCAGGGTCAGTTTCAGCAATTTGTCGGCTTCGGGGATGGACTCTGCACTGATAATCCGGGCCACGCGCAAGTCCACCTTGTTGAAGTCATCTATGGTGATTTCTTCTGCCAGGTCCTCGATGACCGGTCCGGTTGGCGGTAAAGTCTCCTGTTTTGCGGGTTGCAGCGACTCTTTGGAGGCCTCGATTACGGAATTTACTTTCAGCGGGTCGATTCGCGTTAACAATGGCTGGAACGTATTCACCTCAACGCCCAGTAGGGGCTCGTCGATGGTACTCCAGTCACTGATGTCACGGCCGAGAAAAGCACTCGCCCGTTCTGCGGTAAACGGCAGGATCGGGGACAGGTAGCTGATAAGAACCTTGAACAGGTTAATGCCTTGCGTACAAATGGCCTGTACCTGTGGTTCGCGGCCTTCCTCCTTGATCTGTACCCAGGGTTTTTCCTCGTCGATATAGCGGTTGGCATCATCGGCCAGCTTCATAATCCGGCGGACCGCCGATTGGTAGTTGCGCCCTTCAAAGTCAGCGGCGATGTCTTCGCGCGCTTCTACAAACTGCTGGTACAGTTCCGGCCGTGGCAAGGTGTCGGACAACCGGCCTTCAAAGCGGCGGCCGATAAAGCCGGCGCAGCGGCTGGCAATGTTTACGACCTTTCCGACCACATCAGAATTGACCCGTTGCACGAAGTCTTCCAGGTTGAGATCGATATCGCCCAGGCCGGCCCCGAGTTTGGCCGCAAAGTAGTAACGCAGATAGTCCGGGTGCAAGTGGTCCAGGTAGGTGCGTGCTGAGATAAAAGTACCCCGGGACTTGGACATCTTGGCGCCTTCCACCGTCAGGAAACCGTGTGCGTATACCGCGGTAGGTGTACGCAGGTCTGCGCCCATCAACATGGCGGGCCAGAACAGTGTGTGAAAATAGATGATGTCCTTGCCGATAAAATGGTGAACTTCGGTGCTGGAATCCTTGCTCCACCAGGCTTCAAAGTCCAATCCCTCGCGCAGGCAATAGTCCTTGAAACTGGCCAGGTAACCGATTGGCGCATCTACCCACACGTAAAAGTACTTGTCGGTGGTGCCTGGAATGCGAAACCCGAAGTAAGGTTCGTCACGGGAAATGTCCCAGTCGCGCAGCCCGTCGGTGAACCACTCCTGTAGCTTGTTGGTGACTTCGGACTGTAGTGCACCGGAATCCATCCAGACTTTAAGCCGGTCCTCGAACTCGGAAAGGCGCACGAAGTAATGCTCGGATTTCTTCATGACCGGTTTGCTGCCGGTGACGGCGGAGCGGGGATCGATCAGATCTGTGGGTGAGTAGGTGCTGCCGCAGGATTCACAACTGTCGCCGTACTGGTCTTCGGTGCCGCACTTGGGGCAAGTGCCGCGAATGAAGCGATCCGGCAGGAACATGCCCTCTTCTTCGTCATACAGCTGTTCGATGTTGCGGCGCTCGATGTAGCCGTTCTTGTCCAGCCGGCCGTAGATCATTTCTACCAGTTCGCGGTTGGTCTCGGTGTGGGTGGAAGCGTAATTATCAAAACTGATGCCAAATTCCCTGAAGTCGGTCTTATGCTGTTCGTTCATCATGTCGATCAGCTCTTCGGGTGTTTTGCCCTCGGCACGTGCCCACAGCATGACCGGGGTCCCATGTGCATCATCGGCCCAGGCGAAATAGCACTCATGGCCCCGCGAGCGCTGGAAGCGCGCCCAGATATCCGTCTGGATATATTCCAGCATGTGGCCCAGGTGGATGGCACCGTTGGCGTAGGGGAGGGCACTGGTGACCAGTATTTGTCGGTTTTTGTCTGTCATAGCAATCTGCCGGGTTGGCTATCGTCTTTTAGGTTTAATCACGAATTGTCTCATGACCGTGGTTCCCGATCGAGAGAGAATAAATATACAATATGCCGCTTGGCTCACATGGCAGCGATAACAGGCAAATAGGTATGACCCAACTTTCAGAACAATATGTAAAAGACCGGCTCGCAGAAATAAGCGATTCCTATTCCGGTTCAGACCTGATCAGCCTGGGATGGCTGCGTGGGATCGGCATCGATGGCAATCGCGTTTCGGTAGACCTGCGCGCAGGTTACCCGCTTGACGGAATCCGTGAGGCACTGGCGGCGCGTATCAAGGCAACGCTTGAATCCGATGCCGCGATTGAAACTGCGGCGGTCAGCCTGGACTGGAAAGTCGTTCCACACGCAGTCCAGGGAGATTTGAAACCGCTGGAGCAGATCAAGAACATCATTGCAGTGGCTTCAGGCAAGGGCGGGGTCGGAAAATCGGCAACCGCGGTAAATCTGGCATTGGCACTGCGGGCAGATGGTGCCCGGGTTGGCGTACTCGACGCGGATATCTATGGCCCAAGCATGCCGCGAATGCTCGGCGTGTCCGGCCATCCGCAGACCGAGGGCAATCGGATTGTTCCGCAACGTGCCCACGGCCTGCAGGTGATGTCGATCGGTTTCATGGTGGAAGAGGACACACCGATGATCTGGCGTGGACCGATGGTCACTTCGGCCCTGACCCAATTGTTAACCGAAACCAACTGGGAAGGACTGGACTACCTGGTGGTTGATTTGCCGCCGGGCACCGGCGATATTCAATTGACTCTCGCGCAAAAGGTACCGGTCAGTGGTTCGGTGATCGTAACCACTCCACAGGATATCGCCCTGCTGGATGCCCGCAAGGCGGTGCAGATGTTCCGCAAAGTGGAGATGACAGTGCTCGGAGTCGTGGAAAACATGAGTACCCATATATGTAGTGAGTGTGGCCACGAGGAACCTATTTTCGGTACAGGCGGCGGTGCCCGTATGGCGGAAGAGTACGATGTGCCGCTGCTGGGGCGGTTGCCGCTGGAGTTGAAGATTCGAAAAGACCTCGATGAAGGGATGCCTACTGTCGTCTCGGAACCGGACTCAGAAATTGCCGAAAGCTACCGGGAAGTTGCCCGCAATACGGCCGCCCGGCTGGCCATGACGCCGCGTAACCTGGCCCTGAACATGCCACAGATCAACGTCGTTAACACTTGAGGATAGAGCATTGAGTATCAAGTCTGATCGCTGGATTCGCCGGATGGCGAAATCCGACCAAATGATCGAGCCCTTTGAGCCGGGCCAGGTGCGCACCGACGCCTCTGGTGAGCGCAGCATTTCCTACGGCACGTCCAGCTACGGTTATGACGTGCGGTGTGCCCGCGACTTCAAGATTTTTACCAACATCAACTCGGCCATCGTGGATCCCAAGCGTTTTGACGAGAGTAGTTTCGTGGATTTCAGCGGTGATGTTTGCATCATCCCACCCAACTCGTTTGCATTGGCACGCACGGTGGAATATTTCCGCATTCCGCGTAATGTTTTGACCATCTGCCTGGGTAAATCGACCTATGCACGCTGCGGCATTATTGTAAATGTGACGCCGCTGGAGCCGGAGTGGGAAGGGCATGTGACGCTGGAGTTTTCCAACACCACACCGTTACCGGCCAGGATCTACGCCAACGAGGGCGTGGCACAATTCCTGTTCTTTGAGTCTGATGAGGTGTGTGAGCAATCCTATGCCGATCGGGCCGGCAAGTACCAGGGCCAGACGGGGGTAACGCTTCCCAAGGCCTGAACAGAGGGTCGTTCTATTGCGGCGGCGGTTGCTGCAATAGCGTGGCATAAGTCTCGTAGGTCTGGTCACCCCGTGTCACGGTTAGCTCTACGCGGCTGCCCGGTTCATGTTGCGCAATGGAAAACATGAAATCGGTCTTGTCCGCTACCGGCGCGCCGTCCAGGGCCAGGATGACGTCGCCCTGGCGCAGTCCCGCATTCCAGGCGGGCCCCTCTCTGGTCACCTCTTTAACGGCAACACCCCGATAGATCTTGCTGCCATCCGGCATTCGCGTGGCCCGCAGGCTGCTGAACTCCGCACCAATCCAACTGCGTCGCACAGACCCGTAGTCGATGATCTGTTCCATGACGTTTCTGGCCAGGCCGATTGGAATGGCAAAGCCAATGTTCTGGGCGCCTTGTGCCGCATCAAGGTTGCGCGTGTTGATCCCGATCAGTTCTCCGCGTGTATTGATCAACGCTCCACCGCTGTTGCCCGGGTTGATGGCTGCGTCCGTCTGGATGAAATCGTCATACAGCGGCATACGCAGCACACTCCGGCCGGTGGCGCTGACAATCCCCATAGTCACGGTGTGGGCCAGACCCACCGCGTTGCCAATGGCCAGGACCACGTCACCGGTAGTGACCTCCTGGTTTTCGGTGATGGGTGCCACGGGTAAGCCGTCAAGCTGGATCTTGAGCACTGCCAGGTCGGTAGCTGGATCTGAGCCGATCACCCGGGCCGGCGCTACCCTGCCATCCCATAATGCAATCTGTATGCCCTGGACCTGGGCAATGACGTGATGATTGGTCAGGATGTAGCCGTCCTCGCTGATTAGCACGCCGGAGCCCACTCCGCCACGCAAGCGGTACAATTGCCTGAATCCAAGTCGTTTTTGTGTGATGGCATCGACCGGCCTTACCTGCATGGACTGCGTGTAGATGCTGACCACTGCTGGCGCAGCACGGTTGACGGCATCGGCATAAGAGGCCGGTGCCGAAAGGGTAGTCGGTTGTGGCTGGCTCTGCGTTGTCAGGCGTTGGGCAAGGCTTGGCCACAGGTAGACGAGCAGAAATGCGAGCGCCAGGCCGGCTATTGAAGCCTGGATAATAAAGCCCAGTATCTTGCTAACTTGTGACATTTATCCATTCTATCGGTAAATTCATTGTTTCACATGGCCCGTTTCGGATAAAATGACGGTTTTGCAATTTAAAGGAACCGGCGCGAAGTGAATTGCCCGCAACAGGCGACCCATCAGACCGGACGCAAACTCGGATTACTCAATAAAGTGACAGACCCTGCAGGGCTTTCATGCAGCTGGAGATACAGATGCCAACTGATGGCGTGAACAAAAAAAGGCGATGGTTTCTCGTCGCCACAACATCCGTCGTAGGCGCGGTAGGCACGGGTTTTGTAGCCGTACCGTTTATTAAATCCTGGAAGCCAAGCGCCAAGGCGAAGGCTGTAGGTGCACCGGTACAGGTCACGTTGGACGGGCTTGATCCCGGCCAGATGCTGAAAGTCCAGTGGCGTGGCCAGACTATCGGTATTCTGTACAGAACGGAAGAAACCCTGGGCTTGCTTCCGGAAGTCGACGTCGATCTGAAAGACCCGGAGTCGCAGGTTTCTGAGCAGCCGGCATTTGCACAGAATGAAGACCGCGCATTGCGCGGTAAATACCTGGTGGTCAATATGCATTGCACGCACCTGGGTTGCGTTCCGCAGGTCATTCCAGAGGTCGGGCCACAGCCCTTTGAAGAAAACTGGAAAGGTGGTTTCTTCTGCCCGTGCCACAAGTCGAAATTCGATATGGCGGGTCGGGTCTATAAAGGCGTTCCTGCCCCGACCAACCTGAGAATTCCCCCTTACAGCTTCATCGATGATACGACGTTGATCATCGGTGTGAATCCGGAAGGAGCCGTATGATGGCCAAGCCAGCCAGCAGCATCGCAAAGCGCGCAGACGCACTGTGGAACTGGGTCGATTCGCGCCTGCCCATTTCGGCATTCTGGAATGCCACCATGGTCGGTTACCAGGCGCCGAAGAACTTTAACTTCTGGTATTACATGGGTTCGCTTGCCCTGTTTGTGCTGGTTATCCAGATTATTTCCGGCATATTCCTGACCATGCACTACAAACCTTCCGCTGAGTTGGCTTTCGCATCGGTGGAATACATCATGCGCGACGTGGAGTGGGGCTGGTTCATCCGCTACCTGCACTCCACCGGCGCGTCGTTCTTCTTCATAGTCGTGTACCTGCATATGTTCCGCAGTCTGCTGTACGGTTCACACCGTGCACCGCGTGAACTGGTGTGGATTTTCGGCATGCTGATCTACCTGGCGTTGATGGCGGAAGCTTTCATGGGTTATGTCCTGCCCTGGGGCCAGATGTCTTACTGGGGTGCACAGGTCATCATCAACCTGTTCGGCGCGATACCGACCATTGGTGAGCCATTAACCGAGTGGATCAGGGGTGACTTTTTCATCTCAGATGCGACCCTGAACCGGTTTTTCGCCTTGCATGTCATCGCACTGCCGCTGGCCATTTTCGGTCTGGTTCTGATGCACCTGGTGGCGTTGCGCGAAAACGGCTCCAATAACCCGGACGGCATCGAAATCAAGGCCAACAAGGACGAAAACGGAATGCCGGTAGACGGCATCCCGTTTCATCCTTACTACACCGTCAAGGATATTTTCGGTGTAGCCATGTTTCTGCTGCTGTTTGCCTTCGTGATCTTCTTCTGGCCCGAGGCCGGTGGTTTGTTCCTCGAGCACGATAATTTCATACCGGCGAATCCGATGGTGACACCGGAGCACATCAAGCCGGTCTGGTACTTCACCCCGTATTACGCCATTTTGAAGGCGGTACCGGACAAGTTGCTCGGGGTCATCATGATGGGGCTGTCCGTTATGATCCTGTTCTTCCTGCCGTGGCTGGACAGGTCACCGGTCAAGTCCATCAGGTACAAGGGCCTCTGGTACAAGATCATGGTCGGCGTTTTCGCCATCGCTTTTGTTCGCCTTGGGATGCTCGGAATGGCAGAGGGCACGCCGGCGCAGACTATTGAAATGCGGGTCTGGACTTTTGTCTACTTTGCATTCTTTATCCTTTTGTATTTCCTGAGTCCAGGCGGCAAGACCAAGCCGGTACCTGAGAGGTTGACCCACTGATGAACAAGAGATCTTTATCAGCAATTTTCGGCCTGGTTATGCTGCTTGCTGTGTCTGCATCCGCCTTTGCTTCCGGTGGCGGCGCGCTAGAGCACGCGAACGTCAATATCCGCGACACTGCAGCTACTCAGCGTGGAGCCAAGCTTTTCGTCAACTATTGCCTGTCGTGCCATAGCGCCAACTATATGCGCTACAACCGCCTGGTTGAAGACCTTGGTCTGGACGAAGAACTGGTCATGGATAGCCTGGTTTTTTCTGATGCAAAAATCGGTGAAACGATGGACGTCGCCATGCAACCCGAGGATGCGAAAGACTGGTTTGGCAAGGTGCCGCCGAACCTGTCGGTGATTTCGCGCTCACGCGGTTCGGATTGGCTGTATACCTACCTGCTGAAGTTTTACCAGGACGATACCGGTGGCTGGAATAACCTGGTACTGGCCAATGCGTCGATGCCGCATGTGCTCTGGCAGTTGCAGGGGATCCAGAAGCCGGTTTACGCGACCCATGACGGACACGAGGTGGTTGACCACCTGGCAATCGTCAAAGCGGGCCTGCAGTCACCGGAAGAATATGAAGACACAGTTCGTGACCTGGTAACTTTCCTGGAGTATCTGGGTGAGCCGGCCGAGGTCAAGAGGAAGAACGTTGGCGTCTGGGTGTTGTTGTTCCTTACGCTGTTCGCGCTCATCTCATATGCGCTAAAGGTAGAATACTGGCGGGACGTACACTAAGTACAATAAATCAAGCGCCTCCTGCAAAGTTTCAGCGGGCACTAACGAATTAGGAGAGTAATGTGGCAGTTTCAGTTCGCGGTCGTTCGACCATGGCGTTGTATTCATCCGAGACATCAATGGATTGTCATCGGGTCCGGTTCGTTCTAGCCGAAAAAGGCATCAACGTCGATATCGTCAACGTCTCCATCGACGAATCGGCCGCTGCTGACCTGGCTGAGTTGAATCCTTATAACACGGCCCCTACGCTGGTTGATCGCGACCTGGTGCTGTACGACGCAGGCGTGATCAACGACTACCTTGATGAAAGGTACCCTCATCCGCCGCTGATGCCGGTTGACCCCGTGTCGCGGGCCCAGCTCAGGCTGGTGCACCACCGGGTTTTGAGAGACTGGTATTCGCTGGCGTATGAGATTGAAAGCTCCACCGGTAAAAAGGCGGAGACTGCGGCAAAACAGCTGAAAGAAGGCATTATCGCTGCCAATGAGCTGTTCCGGATTTCAGACTACATCCTGAGTGATGAGCTGAGCCTGGTCGATTGCACCCTGGGGCCGCTGATGTGGCGTCTGGCGCACTATGGCGTCATCCTGGGCAAGCCGGGCGCGTCAGTAGAAGCGTATGCGCACCGGATTTTCTCCAGGCCATCCTTTAAAGCGAGCCTGACACAGGCGGAACGAGACCTGATGCTGGCTTCCTGAGCGGAGTAGTTGCATGAGTTCGGACATGACATCCAACCGGCCTTACCTGTTAAGGGCGCTGTACGAATGGATTGCCGAAAATCGTATGACGCCGCACGTGCTGGTCGAGGCCGGAGCCGATGGAGTGGACGTTCCAGACCAGGCGATTCAGAAAGGCAAGGTCATCCTGAACATTGACAACGCAGCTGTGCGGGAACTCGATCTGGGCAATGAATGGCTGACATTTAAAGCCCGCTTCTCGGGCAGTGAACACAGGGTGTCCGTTCCAATCGACGCGGTGCTGGCCATTTATTCGAAGGAAAATGGGCAGGGAATGATGTTTGCGCAGGACGGCGAAACAGTGCCGCCCACGGACACAGATCCCATAGGGCAGCCGGAAAAACGCCCGCACCTTAAAATCGTCAAGTAATTACCCCTCTTCGATAAGGTGACCACTGTCGGTCGGTATCACGACTATCGGTCGGCGGCCCGGTGCGATCAGCACGATACCACCGCGGCGTGGAACGCCGTTTCGGGCGAAATCAAAACGGTATTTGAGCCCCCAGGCCCGGGCAGGATCCTCTTTCCTGAGCTGTACGGAATCCAGCATGACGGTGTCGTCAATCAACACCAGGCCGTGCTCCCGGCAAGTGGATGCCGCTGCACGCCGCGCCAGTTCCTTACCCTTCAACAGTCGCCACCAACTGATTCCGGCGAAACCGGCCAGCACGAGGATCAGTAATCCGGTCACGAGTGCCTTCCTTTTTGTGAGGTCAGCAGCACGTTAGTGGCCCCTGTGCCCCCATCGACGGGCCGGCAGGAGGCGAACGCAACGACCCGTGGGTGCTTGCGCAACATCCGGTTGGTCATGTTCTTGAGTAACGGCAATCCCTTCGAGCGCAGACCCTTGCCATGCACAACCCGAACGCACCCGAAGTGTTGTTCGAAGGCATGTTCCAGAAAATCCAGCAGGACTTTTCCGGCAGTTTCCAGGTTCATATGATGCAGATCGATTGAGTCCACGGCACTGAATTGTCCCCGCCGCAAGCGACTCAGCAGGCGCTTCTGGTAGCCGGGCCGCAGGAACAGCAACTCCTCTCCGGTCTCCAGTTCGGCCAGGTCGCGGTCGTGATCCAGCAATTCCTGTAGTACAGACGGGTCGTCACGCTCCCTTTGCAGCGCCCGTGCCGGAGTCATTTTCGGTATTGGCTCGATTCGTTCAGTGGCCCTTAACGGCGTCACGTCGGCCATGGCTTCATGGAAGCTGCCGTCATTCGAATTTTTCTTTTCTGAATCCATTTCAGTCAACCGGTCAAGGCCTTACAATAGCAACTTCCACAATGGAATTGGCATGCATTTTCTGATTAGTAATGACGATGGGATCACGGCGAGAGGTATTCAAGTCCTGTCGGACCGAATGAATTCACTGGGTAAGGTGACCATAGTGGCTCCGGACCAGAACCGCAGTGGCGCCAGTAACTCGCTGACACTGGAGTCGCCCGTGCGCATCAGGGAAATCGGTGAAAGGGCTTTCAGTGTGAATGGCACGCCTACAGATTGTGTTCATATCGCGCTGACCGGCCTACTGGAAAAGGATCCGGACATGGTGGTTTCAGGCATTAACGCAGGCGCCAACCTGGGTGACGATGTCATCTATTCCGGGACGGTTGCCGCTGCAATGGAAGGGCGATTCCTTGGATTACCTGCCATTGCCGTTTCACTGGTGTTCAACGAACGGCCAGTCCATTACGCCACGGCGGCTGATGCAGTGGCATTGCTGATTGACCGATTGAGAAAAGATCCCTTGCCGGCGGATACGATACTGAATATTAACGTCCCCGATTTACCCTGGGAGGAAATCAAGGGGCTGGAAGTAACGCGACTCGGTCAGCGCCATCGGGCCGAACCGGTGATCAAAGCCAGGGATCCAAGAGGGCGCCCGATTTACTGGATTGGTCCGGCAGGCCCGGGTCAGGATGCCGGCCAGGGTACGGACTTCGATGCCATTCGCCGGGGTTTCATCTCAATAACTCCCATCCACGTGGATCTGACCCGGTACCAGGCGTTGGAGCAGGTCTCGGGCTGGGTGTCTGAGATCTCCTTTGAGCGGTGTGCGGCGCCGGAGCAAGCTGAATGATCCACCGGCGAAACCTCAAGAGTGTGCCGCGGGGTATTGGAATGACGTCCCAGGGCACAAGGGACCGGCTGGTGCAACGTTTGCGTAATAACGGCATTAAGGACGAACGCGTGCTCAAGGCCATCGCGACCGTTCCCCGCCATGAATTTGTCGATGAAGCACTGTCCAGTCGCGCTTACGAAGATACGGCGCTTCCGATTGGCCTGAGCCAGACAATTTCACAGCCCTGGGTTGTCGCGAAAATGACCGAAGCCTTGCTGGACGGCGGTGCGCCACAGAAAGTGCTCGAGGTAGGCACTGGCTCTGGTTATCAGGCAGCAATCCTGGCCAGCCTGGTACCCAAGGTCTTCACCGTTGAGCGCATTGAAGAACTGCTTAAGCTGGCCCGGCGGCGTTTTCACAAACTGGGCATGCATCATGTTTATACCCGATATGCTGATGGGCACCTTGGCTGGCCCAGTCAGGCGCCTTTCGACGGGATCGTAGTAACTGCTGCTGCAACAGGTCTGCCGGAGGAACTTATTCCACAACTCAGGATCGGAGGAGTACTGGTTACCCCGGTTGAGAAAAATGGTGCTCAGCGGCTACTGGCGATCCGGCGAACCGAGAAAGGATTTGATCAGGAAGACCTCGGTGGTGTAATTTTCGTACCTTTGTTGAGTGGTCTTTCCTGATGATGAAAATGAAACTCTCGTCGATGCCCAGAGCGGTAGTGACCGCCATCGTTGTGTTTTGCCTGGCCGTGGCAGGCGGATGTTCATCCGGCTGGAACCCGGCGGATGACAAGGCGGCGGGTAACAGCAATTACCAGGCAACGTCGGATGGCCGTTATCGCGTAAAACGTGGTGACACTCTTCACGCCATTGCCTTCAATTTCAACAAGGACTGGCGAGATATCGCCAAGTGGAACAATATCCGCTCGCCTTACACGATTTACCCTGACCAGGAATTGGTGCTTTCTGTGCCTAAAGGCACGGCCAGCCAAAAAGGGGTGACCACGGCCGCCGTAGCCCCGCGAGGCACGACCACTACGGAATCGCTTGAGTCCAGGTCCACCACCACCAGCAAGCCGGTGGCCAAATCCGCTCCCGCCAGGAGTTCCAGCAGCACCGCCACGCCTGACACTGCTGCAGCCAGCAGCAAGCCAACCACTGGGTCGCCGGTGGCAGCGGGGGATCCAAAGAAATGGTTGTGGCCGGCCGAAGGACGGATCATCAGTAACTTCAAACCCAACGACCCGGCTCGCAAGGGGATCGATATCGGTGGCAAGGAAGGGCAGGCTGTGATTGCCGGGGCCGCTGGTGAAGTGGTTTACAGTGGCAGCGGCCTGATCGGCTATGGGGAGCTGGTCATCATTAAGCACAGTGAGCGGGTGCTCAGCGCGTATGCACATAATCGTAAACGACTGGTCAAGGAAGGACAGAAAGTTGCTGCGGGTGAACTCATCGCCGAGATGGGAAGGACCGACCGCAATCAGGCCATGTTGCATTTCGAAATCCGGGTGAATGGCAACCCGCAGGATCCTCTGAAATACCTCCCCAGGCGCTAGATTGGCTAGCGCCAATCGTTTAGCTACGCCATGATCTAAGTCAGTTTTTGAGACTTTTTAAGCATTTTGTGCTAGCGTCCATGGTCCACCTTGTCAACTAAAATCTGATTTGGACGGCCGGGGAGCTTGTCATAGCGGGGTGGGCCGGTCATCCAGCGCTTGATTAAGTGCGAGGAGGGGGGATGTATGATGCCCAAAGCGGACACAAGGAAGTTTCCCGTTCGCGTAAGCCTTCTGCTAACGCTAAGAAAAAACCAACAAAGCCACCTGTCGCTGGCCGCCAGCAGGGTGCGCTAAGTCATGATGTAACCCGAATATACCTCAGCGAGATTGGCAGAGCCCGTCTACTGACGGCTGCTGAGGAGATTTCTCTGACGCGGGCGGCGCGGGAGGGTTGCATGGCAAGCCGAAAGCGCATGATCGAATCGAATCTGCGCCTGGTTGTCAATGTAGCGCGTCCTTACATCAAGCGGGGACTTCCTTTGCTTGACCTGGTCGAGGAAGGAAATCTGGGTCTGATTCGGGCGGTTGAAAAATTTGACCCGGATCGCGGTTGTCGATTTTCCACCTATGCCACCTGGTGGATTCGTCAGTCAGTTGAACGGGCCATCATGAACCAATGCCGCACTGTTCGCCTGCCCATACACGTCATCAGGGAATTGGCGATCTATCTGCGCACGTCGCGCAAGCTCGAACAGCAATTGAGTCGCATACCGACGGCCGAAGAAGTCGCTCTGGAACTGGATGTGGCTACTGCCGCGGTGGAGCGCTTGTTTGGATTGAATGAACCGGTTTCCTCGGCCAACGAGGCTGAAGGCACCACACCCGGGCGCGGCATCCTTGATTTTATCGCAGACGAAAACGGAAGCAGCCCCGAAACCCGTTACGCAGGCGTTGCCGCCGAGCGCTTGCTAAGCAGCTGGCTGGACCAGTTGCCGTCGCAGCAGCGCGAAGTGGTGGAACACCGTTTTGGCCTGCACGGCCATGGCAGGCGGACGCTGGAAGAGGTAGGGAACCTGATGGGTGTTACACGCGAAAGGGTTCGCCAGGTCCAACTGGCTGCGCTGGCGCGCTTGCGGGATATTTCCCGCCGTGAAGGGTTTCAGGAATTGCCGTTCGGTGACTAAAGCGGTATCAGAGCTGCGACGACGTTGCGGGATTCTGAAACAAGAACATTGAAAGTTCGGCAGGCTGCTGCCGTGGTCATCACTTCGACACCCAGATTCCGACTGTAAAAAAACATCATTTGCCTGGGCGAAAGAAAAGACTGTTTTTCGCCGCCGCCGATCAATACAACTTCCGGCTGGAGCTCCAGTATGTGTTCCAGGTGGGACTCTTCAATGTCTTCAACCCGCGTGACCGGCCAGTCCGGAATCACCTGTTGTGCTGAAAGGATGATGGGGGCGGTGTAAATTTCGTCTACCACCTTGATACCTTCGGCATTCACGGAGCGGACAAACAGGTGTTCGCCGGGTCTTTCCAGTGTCAGGTCCATGCGGGCTTGCCCTCTCGAATCAGGCCTTTGTTTTTTTGCCGGGAAGATCGATCACTGGCTTTTTTTTGTTACGACGAAAAAAGCAGGCTACCTGACCGATCGCGTGCACTGGTTCCGCGTGGAATGTCCGGGCAATCTCTTCTATCCAGGCGGTGCGGGTTTCCCGCTCGCCTCGAAGCTTGATTTTCACCAACTCATGGTAGTCGAGTGCGGACTCGATTTCAGCCATGACATTTTCGTTCAAGCCCTTGTCTCCAACCATCACGACAGGCTTGAGAGGGTGGGTGAGGCCTCGCAGGTAGCGAAGTTGTTGGTTGCTAAGGGGCATGTAGGCTTCCTGATGTCGTAAAATGGGTTTGAATTGAGGCGCGCATTCTATCACGCGAAGGAAAAGACCGGATGGCAAGAAGTAAAAGCAGTAACCGCTGGATGTCGGAGCATTTTGATGACCATTACGTAAAAATGGCCCAGCAAAAGGGTTTTCGTTCCAGATCAGCCTTCAAATTGCTGGAGTTGCAGGAAAAGTACCAGCTGATAAAGCCTGGAATGGTTATAGTTGATCTCGGCGCAGCCCCCGGCGGCTGGTGCCAGGTAGTGCAACCACTTCTGGGGGACTCCGGCAAACTCATCGCCCTGGATATCCTGGAAATGGAGCCGGTTCACGGTGTCGGGTTTATTCATGGCGATTTCACCGAGGACGAACCGTTGCAGGCGCTTGATGCTGCACTGGGCGGTAAGCAAGTTGATCTTGTGTTGTCGGATATGGCCCCCAATATGAGTGGCATGGCCACGATTGACCAGGCCAAGGCCATGTACCTGGCCGAATTGGCCCTGGAGTTTGTCCGGGGAAAATTGAAACCTGGCGGCGATTTCGTGGTCAAGTTATTTCAGGGAACGGATTTTGACGGATATGTCCGGGAAGTCCGGTCTGTGTTTAATAAGGTGCAAGTAAGAAAGCCCAAGGCATCCCGGCCTCGAAGCAGGGAAGTCTATTTGCTGGCCCGCGGCCGCCAAGTCAAGTAAATTGGCACTAACGCGGCTGTATTATCTAATTTGAGGAATTGATTTGAACGACCTAGCTAAAAATTTGCTGACCTGGGCGATCATTGCCATCGTACTGGTTTCCATATTCAACCATTACTCCAGTGTCGGTACGGTGCCCGATTCCCTGTCGTACTCTGAATTCCTTAACAACGTCAAGAATGGCCAGGTTGCGCAGGTTAATATTCAGAGCAATGCCGCTGGCAATAACATTTCAGGCAGCGGTGTGGATGGCAGCGAATTCCAGACATTCGGCCCGCCTGATCCCAGGCTGGTAGATGATCTGGTTGAGAACCGAATTGAAATCACTGCAGAACCGCCGGCTGAACGGTCCGTTTTCGTTGACCTGATCCTGGGTGTTGCTCCGATCCTGTTATTGATTGGTGTGTGGGTGTATTTCATGCGCCAGATGCAAGGCGGCGGTGCCGGTGGACGGGGCGCGATGTCATTCGGTAAAAGCCGTGCGAAACTGCAGGGCGAGGACCAGGTCAAGGTAACGTTCGCCGATGTGGCCGGCGTTGAAGAGGCCAAAGATGAAGTAGGTGAGCTGGTTGAGTTTTTGCGCAATCCCGGTAAGTTCCAGAAACTGGGTGGTCACATTCCCCGTGGCGTTTTGATGGTCGGCTCCCCCGGAACCGGTAAAACCCTGCTGGCCAGGGCCATTGCAGGCGAAGCCAAAGTGCCGTTCTTCGCCATTTCAGGTTCGGATTTTGTCGAGATGTTCGTCGGCGTAGGTGCCTCGCGGGTACGTGACATGTTCGACCAGGCGAAAAAGCATGCGCCCTGCATCATTTTTATCGATGAAATTGATGCGGTGGGCCGTCATCGTGGTGCCGGTCTTGGCGGCGGGCATGACGAACGGGAACAGACACTCAACCAGTTGCTGGTAGAGATGGACGGCTTTGAAGGCGGCGAGGGCGTGATTGTTATTGCCGCGACGAATCGGCCGGATGTGCTGGATCCAGCCTTATTGCGCCCCGGAAGGTTTGACCGCCAGGTAGTGGTCCCCTTACCCGATATCCGCGGACGCGAGGCAATCCTGAAAGTGCATATGCGCAAAGTCCCCGTTGGTGATGACGTCAATGAAAAAGTTATTGCCAGGGGTACGCCAGGATTTTCCGGCGCGGACCTGGCCAACCTGGTCAACGAGGCGGCACTTTTTGCTGCGCGCGAAAATGCTAAGGCGGTCATGCAGGATCACCTGGACCGGGCCAAGGACAAGATCATGATGGGCACCGAGAGGCGTTCCATGGTGATGTCGGAGAAAGAGAAAAAGCTGACGGCCTACCACGAAGCAGGCCATGCCATAGTGGGGCGACTCGTTCCCGAGCATGACCCGGTATACAAAGTCAGTATCATTCCGCGGGGCAGGGCGCTGGGCGTGACCATGTTCCTGCCTGAGCAGGATAAGTACAGTATTTCCAAGCTGCAACTGGAAAGCCAATTGGCTAGTCTGTTTGGCGGCCGCGTGGCGGAAGAACAGGTATTTGGTACTGAACATGTGACGACCGGTGCGTCGAATGACATTGAGCGCGCCACATCCATCGCCCGTAATATGGTCACCAAGTGGGGGCTATCCGAGAAACTCGGTCCGCTTACCTATTCTGAGGACGAGGACGAAGTTTTCCTGGGTCGCTCGGTCACACAGCACAAGCACGTCTCAGACGATACGGCCCGCCTGATCGATATCGAGGTTCGCGAAATCATCGATGCCGCGCATGGCACGGCTAAAAACCTGTTGGAAACCCACTTCAATGAATTGCACGTGATGGCCGATGCGTTGATGAGGTACGAAACCATCGACGGTGGCCAGATCGATCAAATCATGGAAGGCCGTGAACCGGATCCACCGGCCGACTGGCAGGACGGCGAATCCGATGCGCCCAGCGGCAAGGAAGATTCCGATGATACCGGCGACCGCACGAGCGTTGGCGGTCCCGCCGAACAGGTTTGATTTTGCGCGGGGTTAGCTCCCCGGCCAAACCAAAAGAGGCAGGGCGGCACGATAGCGGGTAAAATTGCCTGATGAGCCGCAAGTATTTTGGAACCGACGGCGTCCGCGGACGCGTCGGTGAACACCCGATCACCGCAGACTGGATGCTCCGGTTGGGCCGTGCCGCCGGTATCGTGCTGGCAGGCAATGACAAGCGCGGCGTGGTGATCGGCAAAGACACCCGCATATCCGGTTACATGTTTGAATCTGCACTCGAGGCCGGTCTGGCTGCGGCAGGTGCTAATGTGTTGCTGCTGGGCCCAATGCCCACACCGGCAGTCGCCTACCTGACCCGAACACTCTATGCCTGTGCGGGAATCGTCATTTCTGCTTCCCATAATCCCTACGAAGATAACGGCATCAAGTTTTTCTCTGCCGACGGCGAGAAACTGCCCGACGAGGTAGAGCTCGCGATCGAGGAAGAAATTGATCGACCCTTCGTGACGGTGGATTCCGCCCGTATGGGCAAGGCCCAACGGGTTGATGATGCAGCCGGTCGATACATTGAGTTCTGTAAAGGTACGATGCCTTTCGGTGCGCTGCTGAGCGGAATGCGCATCGCCCTGGACTGTGCAAACGGTGCGACTTACAAGGTGGCACCTGCGGTGCTGAGAGAGTTGGGCGCAAAGGTCAAAGTGATCGGTAATCGTCCTGATGGTATGAACATCAATGAGCGTTGCGGATCAACCGATCCGCAGGCCATGCGGGAGCATGTGTTGCGCAGCGGCGCCGACCTCGGGATTGCTCTGGACGGAGATGGTGACCGGGTGTTGTTTGCTGACAGTGATGGCGAACTGGTGGACGGTGATGAGCTTTTGTATATCATCGCCCGGGCGCGTCAGGCTGAGGGCACACTGACGGGTGGTGTTGTCGGTACCGTGATGACCAATTTCGGCCTGGAATTGGCGTTCGCCGACCTGGGAATACCGTTCATCCGGACTGACGTGGGCGATCGGCACATTCACAAGGCCCTGACCGAAAACGGCTGGATGCTGGGTGGTGAAGCTTCAGGGCACCTGCTTTCGCTGGACCGGACCAGTACGGGTGATGGCATCGTTAGCGCTTTGCAGGTACTGGAAGTGATGGTGCGTAGTGGAAAAAGCCTGCAGGAATTGCGCCAGGGGCTGGAGAAGTTTCCACAAACCATGATCAATGTACCGGTGTCTGCCAGCGGGCGTGAGCAGTTTGCGCAATCGGAAGTCATAAACCGCGCATTGCTTGAAGTCGAGGCAGAGCTGGACGGCAAAGGTCGCGTTATATTGCGCCCGTCAGGTACAGAGCCACTGATCCGTGTAACCCTCGAGGGAGCGGAATCCGGACTGGTTGACCGCCTGGCCAGGCAGTTGGCTGACACGGTTCGCACCGAACTGGGCGGTTGACGGGCAGCCCGGTGCCGCAGCAGGTTCCCGTACTTGACCTCGAGCGTTTCGCATCTGATCGCGAGCAGTTGGTCAGTGAGGTAGGCGCGGCTTATCGGGAGTTCGGATTTTGCGGATTCGTCAATCACGGTATTTCTAATCAGGTTATCGATAACGCATACGCTGTTTTCAGGCAGTTCTTTGCCTTGCCCGGGGAAGTGAAGCTGCGGTACCGGTCCGTTGCGGGTGGGCAGCGTGGCTATACGCCCTTTGGTGTGGAGCAGGCCCGCGATCAGCAGATTCCTGATTTGAAAGAGTTTTGGCACACGGGCCGGGAAATGGGGGTGGACAACCCCTGGCCGGATATCCTTCAATCGAACCCGTGGCCTGCGGAAATTTCCGGATTCGAAACACATGCTTATGCGCTCTACCAGTCACTGGACGAGCTGGGCCGGAAGATACTCGGGATTATTGCGCTGGCGCTTGGCCTGCAACAGAACTGGTTCGCTGCCAATGTTGACCGGGGCAACAGCATATTGCGGGCGATTCATTATCCGCCTATTGCCGACAAGGAAACCCCGGCCGTGCGGGCCGCAACCCATGAGGACATCAACTTGATCACATTGTTGATTGGTTCTAGCGAGGAAGGGTTGCAGATACGGTCGCGAGGCGGTGGATGGATCCCGGTCACCAGTATTTCGGGAACCATTATCGTCAATATCGGCGACATGATGAAACGCCTGACCAACCACGTGTTACCTTCCACCCCCCACCGCGTGATCAACCCGCCGGGCCAAAAGTCCGATGAACCGCGTTACTCGATCCCGTTTTTTCTGCATCCCAATCCGGATTTCCTGATCAGGACTTTACCCGGTTGTGTGGGCCCTGAAAATCCGGACCATTACCCCCAGGCAGTGACTGCAAATGAGTTCCTGGTTGAGCGACTGCGTGAAATCAAATTGATGTGATGCGGTTCAATCGAGTACGCCAAGCTCTTTTCCAACCCGGGTAAACGCCTCGACCGCACGATCGAGATGTTCGATTTCATGCGCAGCAGAAATCTGGACGCGGATTCGGGCCTCACCCTGC
>CAYUBS010000004.1:0-11648 GCA_964443145.1 uncultured Wenzhouxiangellaceae bacterium
AATGCTGAAGTTACGGTATTCGATGCCAACGGCTGTGCCAACGGTACCGGCCGGAAGTTCGAACAGGTCGCCGGATATAAGGCCTACGAACTGCCAATTCTCGTACTTGGTATTGCCTTTGTTTTCAAATCCGACTGCATCGACCAGTGACTGCATATCCTGACCACTCAGAATTGCAGGACTGAAGTAATCTACCTGCGGAGGGTTGTCATCATATCTGATGTCGCCGGACCGCGATGCCATGATCGAGTTGTTAATGTAGTCACCATCCGAGTGCGAATAGGAACCGTAAAGCTCCCAGCTCCAGTAGTTTTCTGTATCCAGGAGACCAGAGAAACCGGTCGTGGCGTAGATGTATTTGACATCGATATCTGCATTTGACGGATAAGGCATGACAGGCTGCGACGCTGGAAAGCCCGGGTTGTATTCAGGATCACCGGGGTACGGAATATAATCCGAACTGCTGACCAGAGGGAAAAACTGACGCCAGTTTTCTGCTTTTGTTTTCCGCTTTGAATACAGGAAGCTAAAGTCCCAATCCACGCCGCTGTCAAACGTGTAATCCGACGTTGCATAAATATTGATCCGCTCGAGACGGTTTCTGGCCATTTCGCTGCCCACGAAATCGAAGTTCAGTTGATCTTCGTAAGACGCCTGGCCGCTGTTATCAGGACCATATCTTACGCTGTTACGTGGACGGTATCCTGGAATGGGCCCTTCGCTCACGCCGTCTGGCGACGGAATGTAACGTACCCCGGTGAACGCATTGATGGCCGTGTTGGCATAAAGGTTGTTACATCCTCCGAGCTCTGTACCGGAGGTAATAGAGTTGTCTTGCCGGTCGATACGTTCGCCAGCGGCATTGCGGTAGATGTCCTGTCCACAACGTAAAAAGCCACGATCTTCAACCCGCAACGCTTTATCCAGTGTCCACTGGCCTGAAATGGCAAAAGACCCTTTCTCGAAAATCTTGCCGAATATCGCACCAATACGGTAGCGCTCACCGCCGCTGTCGAATGGAATTTCGGTTGTGGCCTGAACGTCAAAACCATCGAACGAACGACGCGTAATAACGTTGGCAACACCCGCTACGGCATCAGAACCATAAATTGAAGAGCTACCATCTAAAACGATTTCGAAGCGCTGAGCTGCGATTTCAGGAATGTTCGACAGGTCGAAAGCCTGCACTTCACCCCTGGTGCCACTACCGCCAGGCCGACGGCCATCCAACAGCAGCAAGGTGCGGCCTGCACCCAGACCACGAAGATCCAGAGTCTGCACGCCTGTGCCACCCTGGACGACAAAACCGTTGAACGTGTTGTTCAGCTGTGTCGTACCTGCCGCGACTGTGGTGCCCTGCAGAATCTGAGCTGCGCTCAGCTGTCCTGCCAGCGCCTGCGTCTCAGCGTTGATGATCTGCATCGGTGATGTAGAGGTGAATTCTTCACGGCGAAGCAGCGAGCCGGTGACGGTGATTCGTCCCAGATCTGCGTCTTCTTCGGTTTCATCCTCACTGGATGCATCATCATCGTCGTCTTGCGCCCACGCGCTGCCGGCCGTAAAGGACAGCAGAAGAGCAAGAAACAGAATTTGCATCAGGGATTTCGTAATTGAGTTGCCCCAGAGCTTCATTTTGGTCTCTCCCATAAATAATTGGACCTGTTTATTATTAATGACTTAGACCGTATTTCCTCGGTCGGCTGTCCCACAAACATTAAAATAGTGTTAAAGCAGGGGCTATTGTAATCAGGATTCAGTCTTTTTTGCAACCGGACAGGTCACCCATTAAAGGCCGGTAGTAGCGCAATTCAGCGATCGAATCCCGGATGTCAGCCAGGGCTTCGTGACGATTTTGTTTGGTCAGTCCTGCGAGTATCTCCGGCGCCCAGCGTGCAGCCAGTTCCTTAATCGTGCTCACATCCAGGTTTCGGTAGTGAAACCAGCCCTCCAGTTCGGGCATCAAACGATGCATAAAGCGACGGTCCTGGCAGATGCTGTTACCGCATAATGGCGAGGTGCCCTGCACGGTCCACGGCTCTAAAAACTCGAGGGTGGCCTGCTCTGCTTCACGCATATCGACTTTACTGTTCAGAACACGGTCCCACAGGCCGGAATCCGTGTGATGGGTGCGGTTCCAGTCATCCATCGCTTCGAGGGTTTCTCTTTCGTGGCTGATTGCATACACCGGGCCAACGGCCAGTTCATTCAGGTCGACATCGGTGACAATCGTGGCAATTTCCAGAATGGAATCGCCTGCTGTGTCCAGTCCGGTCATCTCCAGATCTACCCAGATCAGATGGTTTCGTTTCTCATTTTCCATGGCGTGAGTTTGCTGCATGACAAGCACAGGTACAATAGCCTCCATGAAACGTGAAGCACTGGTCCTGGTTTCTTATGGAAACCGCGGCATAATTGAATACGAGGATGGTATCCGGGCGGACTGCAAGTACCGCCGTTCGGTGGGCCGGCCTTTTTGCGGCGACCAGGTAGAAGTGGACAGCACGGATGCCACAACCAATATCGTCACGGCGATTCGCCCCCGCAGCAATGAATTTGCCCGAGCCAATGCGCGTAAGCAAAAACAGATCATTGCTGCGAACCTGGACCAGGTGTTGATCGTCATTGCGCCGCAGCCGGAACCCAGCACTGATTTGGCTGAGCGCTACCTGGTCGCAGTCCACAGCCTGGGTATCCAACCGGTCATCGTGGTGAATAAAGCAGAACTGCTGGAAAGCGGAGACGACTCACACCAAGGTCCGCTCAGTCGCCTTGCCCAATACCGTGAGCTGGGTTACGAAGTGCTGACCACTTCCTGCAAGGGAGCACCCGGCATAGACACCATGCACAGCGTTC
Organism: uncultured Wenzhouxiangellaceae bacterium; assembly: GCA_964443145.1. Lineage (GTDB taxonomy): Bacteria > Pseudomonadota > Gammaproteobacteria > Xanthomonadales > SZUA-36 > JAHEFT01. The sequence goes on from CAYUBS010000004.1 coordinate 2,854, forward strand.
TGGCAGGAAAAACCAGCATACTGGTTGGCCAGTCAGGGGTCGGCAAGTCTTCTCTGGTCAATGAAGTCATACCAGATCTTGATCTGCAGACGGGTGAACTCTCGCGAGTAACCGGCAAAGGCACCCACACGACCACCACTACTATCATGTACACCTTATCCTGTGGCGGAAAGCTGGTTGATTCACCCGGCGTTTGGGAATATGGCCTGTGGCAAATGGAACAAGCGGAACTGGCTGGCGGTTTTACCGACTTCCATCCCTTCCTTGGAGAATGTCGTTTCAATGACTGCCGGCATGCAGGCGAACCGGCCTGCGCCATTGCTGAGGCCGTAGAACAGAACAAAATACGAAAGTGGCGTTATGAATCCTACCGCCGCCTGCTTTTACAAGCCGGTTGAGGCAAAATCCCCCAATCCGGATCGTGCTATATTTATTAACCCTGTAAACAAGTTATGGAGACAGTGACATGACACGTTCAGTTCTGGCGCTGATGTTGTTCGTATTAATGTGTTTTGCCCAACCTCTGGCCGTGTTGGCTGATGTGCTGTTGATCGAAGAGGTGCGCCAGGCAGAGCAGATGGATCTTCCCACCAACGGAATGGCTACAGCCGATGTCCGGGCCCGCTTCGGAGATCCCGTCACTGTTCACAAGACGGTCGGCGATCCACCGATAACGCGCTGGGAATACGCCCGCTGGAGTGTCTACTTTGAGTACGATCTCACTCTGTTCACGGTCTTACACAAAGGCGAAGTGATTACCAAGAAAACAGAATGATGCTCTCATTCCGGCAACACCCGGTAAAAGCACCCTTCGAACCCGCGCGCGGCCAGCCGGGATAAGGTATCCTTTCGCCTTTTCCCAATCAGGCACCCCTTAATGTCGCAAGATAAAGGAGATATTCTCCAGGATCAGCCGATTCGACACATCAACCGGGATGGTGTCGACTACACATTGCTGGGTACAGCGCACGTATCGCGTGCCAGTGCCGAAGCGGTAAAAGTGCTGGTTGCCTCGGGCGAATTCGATGCCGTGGCCGTGGAATTGTGCCAGGCCCGCTATGATGCGCTAACCGCAGAGCGCAAATGGACTGACCTCGATCTGTACAAAATCATCCGTGAAGGCAAAGCCGGACTGGTGATGGCCAATCTCGCCCTCAGTGCTTACCAGCGACGGATTGCCGAGCAGTTCGGAATAGAGCCCGGAGCCGAGATGCGTGCAGCCACTGTTTCCGCAAAGGAACGCGGCATTCCATTACAACTGGTCGACCGGGACCTGGCGACCACCCTTCGTCGCAGTTACGCCAGCGTGCCGTGGTACAAACGCATGTACCTGATGGCCGGCCTGGCGCTCGGCATGGTCAGCTCGGACGAAATTGATGAAGAGGCCATCGAAAAGCTGAAAGAAGGCGATATCCTCGAATCTACCTTTACTGAGTTTGCTGAACAATCCCCGGAACTATACGAGGCCCTGATTGCCGAGCGTGACCGCTACATGGCCGCCAGGTTGCGCGAAGACAATGCCGACGCCAGTGACAAAAAGGTCCTGGTCGTCATCGGCGCCGGCCACATGGAAGGCCTGGCGAAGCATCTTGAAAGCGATGGCGCTGACCCGCACGAGGAGCGCCGCGAACTGGAAACCATGCCAGCGAAATCACGTTGGCCGAAGGTCATTCCCTGGGCCATCATGGCTCTTGTTATCACGGGTTTCGCCATCGGATTCATGCGCAGCCCGGAACTGGGCTGGCAGCTGGTCTTTCTCTGGGTTGCCATTAACGGCGGCCTGGCAGCACTGGGTGCGCTGATTGCCCGCGGGCACCCGTTGACCATACTCAGTGCGGTGGTTGCGGCGCCATTGACATCGCTGAACCCTACCATTGCCGCCGGCATGGTTACCGGGCTGGTGGAGTCGTGGTTGCGCAAGCCACGCGTTTCCGACCTGGAGAACCTGCGGTTCGATATCACCACGATGAAAGGCTGGTTCAGAAATCCAGCCACCCGGATCCTGCTGGTTTTCTTCCTGTCCAATCTCGGGTCAGCGATCGGTACCTGGGTTGCCGGCTTCAAGATTTTCGGCGCGCTTTCCTGACATGCAAATCGGCCCCTACCCATTGGACAACCCATTGGCGCTGGCGCCGATGGTAGGTGTGACCGATAAGTTTTTCAGGCGCCTGTGCCGTGAACTGGGCGCGGCATATGTTGTTTCGGAAATGCTGGCCTCCAATCCGGTTTTGCGCGACACACGTGAATCCCGCTTGCGTCGTGATTTCGACACAGCAGTCAGTCCGGTTGTTATCCAGATCGCCGGCAGCGACCCGGACTGGATGGCAGACGCCGCCGCCTATAATGTTGAGCTCGGCGCACAGATCATCGATATAAACATGGGGTGCCCGGCCAAGAAAGTTTGCAACAGGCTGGCCGGTTCAGCATTGCTGACCAATCCGGAACAGGTCCGCCGGATCATCGATTCGGTGGTCAGCGCGGTCGATGTTCCGGTCACATTGAAAATCAGGACCGGGCCGGATCCCCTGTCACGCAACGGCGTCCAGATCGCCGGGTTGGCGGAAGACGCCGGCATTGTCGCCCTTGCCGTCCATGGCAGAACACGTTCAGACCGTTTTAATGGCGAGGCTGAATACGACACCATCCGACAGATATGCGGTGCTGTTTCCATCCCCGTCTTTGCCAATGGTGATATTGATACACCCCGGAAAGCGGCTCAGATACTAAGTTACACCGGTGCCAGTGGATTGATGATTGGCCGTGCTGCGCAGGGCAACCCGTGGATATTCCGGGAAATCGCACATTTCCTGGCGAGCGGGGAAGAATTGCCACCTCCCTCCCCCGATGAAGTCCACTGCGTCATGCGCAGGCACCTGGCACAGCTTCACACTTCATACGGTGAGCGCCATGGCGTGCGCGTAGCCCGCAAGCACATCGGGTGGTATCTGAAGAACCGCGAGGATTCAGCAGAGACCCGGAAACGTTTGATGCGGACCGAAAGCGCAGCAGAGCAATTCGCAATCCTAGAAACCTTTTTCCTTCAAGGACCAAAGCATGCAAGAAAAGAAACCGTTTCGCCCGCCTTCATGCCTCACATGGCTTATCCTGCTGATGTTGTTTGCCACTCCCGCACTGGCGCAGGAAGTAACTGAGCCAACCGCGCTTTCCTGGGTTTCCGTATTACCCCCCTTACTGGCGATTATGCTGGCCCTGTATTTGCGGCAGGTGATCCCGGCCCTGTTTTTCGGGGTCTGGTTCGGCGCCTGGGCAATAAACGGCTTTACCCTGCTTGGCCTCTGGAACGGATTGCTCGAGTCTTTCCAGAAATACATCCTGACCGCGGTTGCAGATGCCGATCGCGCCTCCGTCATCCTGTTCTCGCTGATGATCGGCGGCACCGTCGGCATTATTTCACGCAATGGCGGCATGCAGGGCGTGGTCAACCTGATCGCCTCCTGGGCGGATAACGCACGACGGGCCTGCCTGGCCACGGCAGCAATGGGCCTGGCCGTGTTTTTCGACGACTACGCCAACACACTCGTTGTAGGCAACACCATGCGACCGATGACCGACAAGATGAAGGTCTCACGCGCCAAGCTCGCCTACATCGTGGATTCGACTGCAGCGCCGGTTGCTGCTATCGCGCTGGTGACAACATGGATCGGCTACCAGGTCGGCCTGATCGGAGAATCCATCGCCAATATTCCGGACCTCAACACCGAGGCCTACCTGCTGTTCCTGTCGACCATTCCTTACAGCTTCTATCCAATCCTGGCGATTCTTTTTGTTTTCATGGTGGCAGCCACCGGTCGGGATTTCGGGCCGATGGCCACAGCGGAAGCCCACGCAAGACTCAACGGGGTCGAAGATGGCGAGAATCTGGACAGTTCGATGGCAGACGATTGTGAAGCCATTGAAGCGGTTGAAGGCAAACCGTTGAGGGCCATCAATGCAGTAATTCCCATCATGATGATGATTGGCGGCGTGATGGGCGGTCTTTACGTTACCGGCAAGGCGGGCGTGGCCATGGATGACCCGGGGCTCAAGGACATCATCGGTGCGGCTGATTCCTACAAGGCCCTGATGTGGGGCTCGATCATCGGCATGATTTCCGCAGCAACGCTAACCCTCGCACAACGCCTGATGAGTCTCGAGGACCTGGTCGACGCCTGGTACAAAGGACTCAAGGCCATGTTCTACGCGATGATCATCCTGGTCCTGGCCTGGTCGCTGGGCGGTATCACTGAAGAAATGAGAACGGCGGATTACCTGGTTTCGATTCTCGGTGACACCTTACCGGTCCAGTTGCTGCCCTTCATTGTATTCGTACTCGCTGCGTTCACTGCATTTGCAACAGGTTCCAGCTGGGGCTCCATGGGTATCCTGATACCGCTGGTCATACCGCTGACCTGGGCGGTCATGAAAGCCAACGGTTACGCCGGCCCGGAAGACATGCATATCCTGTACTCCAGCATTGCGGGGGTACTCGCCGGCAGCGTCTGGGGGGACCACTGCTCGCCCATTTCAGATACGACCATCCTGTCTTCGATGGCCTCGGGTTGTGACCACATTGAACACGTGCGAACCCAGCTGCCCTATGCGATGTTGGTCGGAATCGTCTCTATTGCGGTCGGCTCTATTCCGGTTGCCTACGGCATGCCCTGGTGGCTGGGCCTGCTGGCCGGCGCATCCCTGCTCTACCTGGTATTGCGCATCGCCGGAAATGTCACGCCCTCCGCACCCTGATAGTGAAGCAGTAGTAGTGAACCAGAGTCCATTCAATGCTCGTTATGCGGGCGACCTGGAAACATGGAGTGGCTTGCATGGCAGTTCGCTGGCCCTGGCAATACTGGCCGCGGCCGATCGTTATGAAGGCGTGTCCTTCATCGTCACACGTTCCAGCCACCAGGCCCAGGTATTGGCCAGGGACCTGGAGCTACTATCCACCAGCGACCTGCCGGTGCATTTGTTTCCCGACCATGAAACCCTGCCTTACGATCCGTTTTCTCCGCACCCGGACATCATTGCGGAACGGCTGAAAACACTCTCGATGCTGTCGTCCCTGCAGCAAGGCGTGGTGCTGGCTCCGGTCAGCTCGCTGATTCAGAGATTGCCACCGGCTGACTACATCCTGCAGCGCAGTTTCGACCTCAGGGCAGGACAGGCACTGGTCATCGATGAATTTCGCAAGCGGCTCAATCATTCAGGCTACGAAGCGTCCGAGCAGGTGTACCAGGCCGGCCAGTACGCTGTGCGGGGCTCGGTGGTTGACCTGTTCCCGGCAGGTAGTTCTACCCCGTACCGCCTGGACCTGTTCGATGAGGAGATTGACACCATCCGCGAGTTCGACCCGGAGTCTCAACGATCTACCGGCAAGGTTGAAAAAATCAGCTTGCTACCGGCGCGGGAATACCCCTGTGATGATGCGGCCGTTGAGGATTTCCGTAAAGCATTCCGGATGCGTTTTGATGTCGATACACGCAACGTGACGCTTTACCAGGACCTGCGCACAGGTATTCATCCACAAGGGCTGGAGCAATACCTGCCGCTGTTTTACCAGCACACCTCTTTCCTGTTTGAGTACCTGGAACGTGCCCCCCGCCTGTTGATCCAACCGGGCTCGCTGAAAGAGGCCGCAACCCATATGCGCCGGACTACCGAACGCTGGGAGCAACGGCGGCACGATGTGGAAAGACCGATCCTGGATCCCTGGGAGCTCTACTTCACGCCTGAGGACCTGGAGGAGCGCCTGGACGGGTGTGCCACAACCCACCTGCCCGATCCTGAATTGAAACGTTCCGGTCAGCCGCAGTTTCGAAGCAGCCCTGCCCCGGAACTCCATATACATGAACGTGGCAAAGAAGCTGCCGAAGAGCTGACGACTTTCCTGGAAAGCTTCGACGGAAGGGTCCTGTTCGCAGCGGATACTCCGGGGCGACGTGAACTGCTTCGAACCACGCTGACGGCATTTGGCATTCGGCCCGACCCCTATGAAAGTTTTGCCGATTTTCAGAGCGGCCAGGGACCAACGGGACTGGCTGTATTGCCGGTGGATGAGGGTTTCCTGATTCCCGGTGATCTGGCATTGATCACTGAGTCGCAGTTATTTGGCGGTCGAACCCGCCCGAAGATTCAGCGCACGTCCTCAGACCGTGACCCGGAATCCATAATCCGTAACCTGACGGACCTTTCTGAAGGCGCCCCTGTGGTGCACGAGGATCACGGCGTCGGCCGATACCTGGGGCTGGAAGTTCTGGAGATAGACCAGCGCCAGGCAGAATTCCTGATGTTGGAGTACGCGGCAGGTGACAAATTGTACGTACCGGTTTCCGCATTGCACCTGGTCAGCCGCTATACCGGCAGCGACCCGGAGACAGCACCGCTGCACCGATTGGGCAGCCAGCAGTGGGAAAAGGCACGACGTAAAGCAGCCACCCAGGTAAAAGATGTAGCCGCTGAGTTACTGGACCTGTATGCACGGCGCCAGGCCCGGCAGGGGTTTTCCTTTCCGCTGGATCACAAACTCTATGCTGAATTTGCCTCAGAATTTCCGTTCGAAGAGACGCAGGACCAACAGACTGCAATCGATGCAGTCATCAGTGATCTGGAATCCAGCCAGCCAATGGACCGTGTGGTCTGTGGCGACGTTGGTTTCGGCAAAACCGAAGTAGCGCTCAGGGCTGCATTTGTCGCAGTCCAGGCCGGGCGCCAGGTTGCATTACTGGTTCCCACCACCCTGCTCGCTCAGCAGCATTACTCAACCTTTACCGACCGCCTGGCCGACTGGCCGGTAACGGTCGAATTACTCTCCCGCTTCCGCACGGGCAAGCAGTCGAAGCAAGTGCTGGAGCAGTTGGACAAAGGCTCCATAGATATCGTCATTGGCACCCACCGCCTGATCCAGAAGGACATACGGTTCAAGCAACTCGGCCTGGTGATAATCGATGAGGAGCAACGCTTCGGAGTACAGCAAAAAGAACGGCTGAAGCAACTGCGTGCCGAGGTTGACCTGCTCACGCTAACCGCGACGCCAATACCACGGACGCTGAACATGGCCATGAGCGGAATTCGCGACCTTTCGATCATCGCGACCCCCCCGGCCCGCCGCATGGCCGTAAAAACACTGATTACAGAGTGGGATCGCTCGATTCTTCGGGAAGCCCTGTCGCGCGAACTGCAGCGTGGCGGGCAGGTGTTCTTCCTGCACAACGAGGTCAAGTCCATCGATCGGATTGCGCGCGAGGTACAGGAACTGGCGCCAAATGCACGCATTGCCGTCGCACATGGACAGATGCATGAACGCGATCTGGAAAAGGTCATGGTGGATTTTTACCGGCAACGGTTCAACATCCTGGTCTGCACAACGATCATAGAAAGCGGATTAGACGTTCCCACGGCCAACACCATCATCATCCACCGGGCCGATCGTTTCGGCCTGGCGCAACTCCACCAGTTGCGCGGGCGTGTCGGCCGCTCCCACCACCGGGCCTATGCCTACCTGGTGGTTCCGGATAAGCGCAGCATGACGGCAGACGCCAGGAAACGCCTTGAAGCCATTGCCTCACTTGAAGAACTGGGGGCTGGTTTTACTCTGGCCACTCATGACCTGGAAATTCGAGGCGCCGGCGAATTGCTGGGCGCAGGCCAGAGCGGGCAGATCAACCAGGTAGGATTCAGCCTGTACAGCGACATGCTGGCACGGGCCGTTGAAGCCCTGCGCAAAGGCGAAACCCCCGAACTTGAAGACCCCGTTCGTCGCGGCATCGAAATTGAACTCCATGTGCCGGCCCTTATCCCGGAAGAATACCTGGTTGACGTCCAGGCACGCCTGACCCTATACAAGCGCATCGCCAGCGCCAGGAGCCCTGAAGCTCTGCGGGAACTGCAGGTCGAGATGATTGATCGTTTCGGTTTGCTGCCAGAAGCCATCAAGTCACTGTTTGAAATTGCAGAGTTGAGGCTTATCGCCGAACGGGTTGGTATCATGAAGATAGATTTCGGTCCCCAGGGCGGACGGCTGGAGTTTTCTGAGCAGACCAGGGCTGACCCCGCAGCACTGATTGCCCTGATACAGCAAAGAAGCAGGGACTACCGGATGAATGGACCGCAAAAGCTCAGGATACTGATCCAGGAAGAGGAGCCCAAGGAACGCTTTAAAGAGGTTCGTGGATTACTGGAGCGCCTGGAAAGCTAACATAAGGTTTAATTTCAATGAAGTACAGTCTTTATCTACTGTTATTTATCATGTCTTTGCTGGGTATGGATCCGGCGTTTGCCCAGGATACCCGCTACCGGGTTGAGCTTATAGTGCTGACCCATCTGCAGCATAACAGCGAACCCATGGAGTTTCTGCAACTCGAGGACTACTCATCGGCCATCGATTTTATGACTCCCCCACCCGAAGAGGATGAAGAACCGGCGGAAACGGGGATTACCGACGTCATTGACCCCCTCGAGGCGCCAATAGACTCCCCTCCAGACCCCAACCGTGTCGAACACATTGAGGAAATGAGCGATGTTATGCGCGAGTCCTGGCGGCGGTTACGCCTGAGCGCGCCGTTTCGCCCGGAACAGTACCTGTCCTGGGAACAGGGCGAGCAGGAGCCCTTCCCCAGCCTGCGACTGCATGACCTGGAAGTTGTCCTGGTGGATGACCCATACGCTGATGTCAGGCAGGAACTGGAAGAACCCGGCATACCGGATCCGATCCTCTATCACCGGCTGGATGGAACGGTGGTACTACGACGCACCCGTTTTCTCCACCTCGACCTGAACCTGCAGCTGCGCGAAGCCGT
>CAYUBS010000004.1:11748-58255 GCA_964443145.1 uncultured Wenzhouxiangellaceae bacterium
AGAGGAACTCGAAACGCCCCGGCCGACTGCGTTCCTCGTCCACAGCCTGGAGCAAAGCCGGCAGGTGAGATCCAGGCGAATGGAATATTTTGATGGTCCGGTGCTGAGCGTTCTGGCTTTCATCACGCCGATCAGGATCAGCGAGAGCGAGTCGCCCTGATGATCAGCTTCAGACTGGGAATGCTCGCGCTCGGTCTGACCGCGCTGTTTCCAGTCGCGGCCCAGGCTGCCAGCACCCCCGAAGTAGACATTCCGTTTGAAAAATTTGTACTCGAAAATGGCCTGACCGTGCTGGTGCATGAAGACCACAAGGCACCCATTGTCGCGGTGGGTGTGTGGTACCACGTCGGCTCGAAAAATGAGCCGCAAGGAAAGACCGGTTTCGCACACCTTTTTGAACACATCATGTTTGAGGGTTCGGAGCACTACAACGATCGTTTTTCCAATCCACTTGAACAAGTAGGTGCCACTTCGCTCAATGGCACCACCTGGCTGGATCGCACCAATTACTTTGAGAATGTGCCCACGCCAGCGCTGGAGCTCGCCCTGTGGCTTGAATCGGATCGCATGGGGCATCTACTGGGTGTCGTGACGCAGGAAAAGCTGGACCAGGAGCGCGGTGTTGTCCAGAACGAAAAACGCCAGCGTGACAACCAGCCATACGGCAAGGCCTATTACCGGATACTGGAGGGCCTGTTTCCACCCGGACATCCATACCGGCACGCCACTATCGGTTCGATGGAGGATCTCGACGCCGCCACGCTGGAAGACATTCACCAGTGGTTTAAGGACTATTACGGAGCAGCCAATACTGTGCTTGTGATGGCCGGTGATATCAAACCCGGGCGCGGTCTTGAACTTGCACGCAAATACTTCGGCGATATTCCGGCCGGACCCCCGGTAACCCGGCTCAAATCCTGGGTACCCGACCGGCGGGATGATACACACGAGGTCATGTATGACCGCGTGCCACAGGTTCGCAGCTACCGTATGTGGGCCGTTCCCGGCTGGACGATGAAAGACCGTATGATGCTGCAACTGGCGGCGAGCATCCTGGGAGATGGAAAGAATTCCCGGATGTACCAGGCCCTGATCTATGAATTCCAACACGCCGTAAGCGTCTCGGTCGATGTCCAGCCATTCGAACTGGCCAGTCTGTTTTCCATCGACACCACGTTGGCACCCGGTTCTTCACTGAACGATGTTAATGAAATCATCGCCCAGGAAATGAAAAAATTCCTGCAAGATGGGCCGGGTGAGGACGAGCTGCAGCGTGCCAAAACCAAGATCAACGCAAGTGTAATCCGTGGGCTCGAGCGGGTCGGCGGCTTCTCTGGCAAGGCCAGCACACTGGCCCAGAGCCAGCTGTACGATGGCAACGCGGATTTCTTCAGGACAGCTCTGGACTGGGTAAACTACGCCACTACCAAAGAGGTCAAAGAGGCCGCGCGGCGCTGGCTATCCGGCGGCCATTACCAGCTTGATGTACTGCCGTTCGGTGATCACAAGGTTGTCGCCTCCAGCGTCGACCGGTCGAAAGGTATGCCGGAGGTCAGCAACCTGCCCGACCTGACATTCCCTGAAGTACATAGATCCAGTCTCAGCAACGGCATCAACGTGGTTCTGGCCGAACGGCATGCCATTCCGGTGGTTTCACTGGCACTGCAATTCGACGCCGGTTACGCTGCGGACGCCGGATTACCGCTCGGTACCGCCAGCTTTACGCTGGCGATGATGGACGAAAGCACACGCACACGCTCCGCCCTGGAAATTGAGGAAGTAGCCGATTCGCTTGGCGCGGAGATTTCAACAGCTTCCGACCTCGATACTTCGCGGGTGTCTCTATCTGCACTTACGGAAAACCTGAAACCATCCATTGAACTGTTTGCCGATGTGATCAGGAACCCTGCCTTCACAAACGATGAGATGGAACGTCTTCGAATCCGCTGGCTGGCAGGGATAGAGCGCGAGAAAAACCAGCCCGTGTCGGTGGCATTACGAACGCTGCCGCCGTTGATTTACGGAGCCGGCCATGCCTATGGGATACCTTTCACCGGAAGTGGAACTGAGGAGTCGGTGGGTGCACTGACACGATCCAACCTGGTTTCGTTTCATGAGAGCTGGATACGGCCTGATAACGCCACACTATTCGTCGTGGGCGATACAACGATGGATCAGATTCTACCCATGCTGGAGCAGCGCTTTGGCAACTGGAAGGCGCCAGCAAGCGATATACCTGTAAAAAACATCGGCGAGGTGGCGCTGCCCTCAACACCCCGCATCATCATTATCGACAAGCCGGATTCACCGCAATCACTGATTCTCGCTGCACACCTTGCACCGCCAACTGGTGCTGACAACAACATTGACATCCTGATGATGAACGATGTGATTGGCGGGCAATTCTCCGCCCGGGTAAACCAGAACCTGCGGGTGGACAAACACTGGTCTTATGGCGCTTTTACTTTTTTGCGCGATGCCCGCGGTCAGCGTCCCTGGATGGTTTATGCGCCAGTCCAGTCTGATAAAACGGCTGAATCAGTTAAACAACTGCGCGATGAGCTCCAACGCTTTATCGCGACCGAGCCGGCCACCGGCGAAGAACTCACCCGGGTATTCCGCAGCAGCGCTTTCAGCCTACCGGGGCGCTACGAAACCTCGGCCTCGGTGTTAGGAGCGCTGCAGGCAAACGATCGATTCAGCCGCCCGGACAACTATGTCGCGACTCTGAAATCCCGCTATGAGGCGGTGACTCTGGAGAACATGCAGGGGGCAGCGGAACAAGTCATTAACCCGGATTCGCTCACCTGGGTGATCGTAGGCGATCGCTCTGAAATCGAACCTGCCCTGCTGGATCTGAACATCGCTGAAATCGAGTTAATGAATGCAGACGGCAAGACGATAGAGTGACTGGAAGCAAACCGGGAAACGGTCTAGTCTAGACTGGCATAGCACCTTAAGGGAGATCTCGTAACGTGAATTTTGAAAAGGTCGTATTCGGATTTTTCATTGTCCTGGCCCTGACCCTGAACTTCGGTTTTTTTATCGGCGACATTGATAATCCGGACCATCATCATGCGATGGAGTTGGGTGCCGCACTGGCCGTCAGCCTGATCGCGACGATCATGAAATTTGGTGACCGCTCACAAATGGGCGCGGTATTACTGGCCACGAGCCTGGTAGCAGATTTACAGCTGCTGATTGCCATCTCAATCTGGGCCTATGCGTCATACGCGACCGAGGCCGGTGTGACCACCGAAATTCTTGCCAGTATCGTGTCCGTAGCCGGCGGCGCCCTGCTGGCCAATTTCGTGTCTGTGACCTTGCTGGTGGCCGAGACGATTACGATACGCCGTTAATGAACGATATTGTCTGGTTGACGATGCGGCGTATTCGTACGCCGTTGATCATGATGATCCTGGTGTACTCCCTGTCGGTCTTCGGCATGGTGCAAATTCCCGGGCAGGATGCAGCCGGAAACCCGGTACAGGTCGGCTACCTGGATGCCGTCTATTTTATCTCCATCATGGCTACTACCATCGGTTTTGGGGAAATCCCAAACACCTTCACCCACACACAGCGGCTTTACGCGTTCATCATTCTGTTTCCGAATGTCATCGCCTGGCTGTACTCGATCGGTACCATCATCAGCCTGATTGTCGATCCGCAGTTCAGGTCGGTATTGGGGCGCAGCCGATTCAGTCGCAGGGTCCGCCGTATCAGCAGTGATTTCTATATTGTGTGCGGCTTCGGGCACACCGGAAAAATGATTGTCAGTGGTTTACTCAAGCGGGGCATCACCGCCGTGGTGATTGAGCGTGAGGAAAGCATTATCCACAGCATGGCCTTGCACGAGGATTTTTCCCATTTGCCGGCGCAGTCTGGTGACGTCACCGACCGTCGCCTGCTGGACATGGCCGGACTGAGCAAGGACATTAAAAACTGCATCGGCATCATTGCGATTACCAATGACGACCAGGCCAACCTGACCATTGCAATCACCAGCAAGTTGCTGCGCCCGGAATTGCCGGTTGCTGCACGGGCGGAGACCCGCCGGGTGGTTGCCAATATGACCTCTTTCGGTACCGATATCACGGTCGACCCGTACACCATTTTTGCTGAGCGTTTTTACCTGGCTTTATCGTCACCGGTTATATACCTGGTGCAGGACTGGCTGATCAGCGTACCGGGCTCCCTGCTGAGGCAGGACCTGCACCCGCCTTCCGGACGCTGGATCCTGGCGGGCATCGGCCGGTTCGGGTCCAGGATGGCTGCCAAAATGGATGAGGCCGAAGTTGATTACACGGTAATTGATGTTCACCCGGATCGTGTGGACCTGCGGCCCGGTTCGGTGCTCGGCCGTGGAACCGAGGCCCGGACCCTGCAAAAAGCGGGTGTGAGCGACGCCGTCGGAATCATCGCCGGAACAGGCGACGATATGGACAATCTGTCCATCATCATGACTGCCCGCGAAATGAATCCGGATTTGTTTGTTGTGGCCCGCCAGGAGAACCCGCAAAACGAAGAACTGTTCCAGACATCCGGGGCCGACCTGGTGGCCCGTCGCAGCCTGATCGTCGCCCGGCGCATCCTGGCAGTGGCAACCACGCCACTGCTTACGGTTTTTCTTGAACACCTCGTTCACCAGGACGAAACCTTCGCCAAATCGGTAAAGCGGCGATTGAAGGCGATACTGGATGGCCGTTCGCCCAGTCTATGGGCGGTCGAATTGACGGGTGTCTGGGCGCAGAGTATCCGCGAGGCGGTTGTTGAAAAGGTACCGGTAAAAATCGAGCACCTGATCCAGAACTCGAGAATACCGAGTACCGAAAACCTGCCCTGTGCGTGTCTGATGCTGGAGCGGGGTTCGTTGCGGCTTTTTCTGCCGGACACCAGTCAGGTGTTAATGGAAGGTGACCGCTTGTTATTTGCCGGCCGGGGCTCTGCGAAAATTGAGATGCTGTTTGCACTGCGTGAGCCCACGACACTGGTAAGTCTGGCCAGCGGCCGGCCACAACCACGTGGACTGATCATGCGGAAACTGGCCAGGAAGCGCAGGTCTTAGGGCGTAATGATAAAACGGTCAGCATCGGCCTGAAATGGAAAGTCAGCGCGTACTTTCTCAGCCATGCCAAGGTCCAGCTCAACAATTTCCACGCTCTCCACTTCACCCAGGTCGGCAACGCGGGCACCCATCGGGTCATGCACTACGCTATGCCCTGGATAACGCAAACCATTACCATCCTCACCCACCCGGTTGACACCGATCACCCAGGACTGGTTTTCAATGGCCCTGGCTTCAAGCAGGTGCGACCAGTGGTGAACACGTTTTGAAGGCCAGTTGGCGACCAGCAACATCAGGTCGTAATCCTCCCGGTTACGACACCATGCCGGAAAGCGCAGGTCATAGCAGACCTGCAAATTGATCCGCCAGCCCCGGTAATTAACGATGACGCGTTCGGTTCCCGCTGTGTAACGTATATTCTCGCCACCAAAGGCAAACAGGTGGCGTTTGTCATAAAAGGCCTGCACCCCGTCTGCGGTGACGAAAATCATTCGGTTAAAACGCTGCCCATCTTCCTCGATGACCGCACTTCCGCAAACCGCACAATCATATTGGCTAGCCATCTCCCGCATCCAGTTGACCGTTGGCCCATGCAACCCTTCAGACGGCAGATCGGCGTCACCGAGAAATCCGGTGGTGAAGGTTTCAGGCAGAACAACCAGGTCGAATGTCCCATGTGCTTTGGCGACCAGTGACGACAGGTGGCCGCGGTTGCGGGCCGGGTCCTTCCAGCACAGTTGCGCCTGTACCAGTAATGTCTTGAGTGTGTTCATCCGGACTATTCTATTGGCTTACGCGACGAACAGGTACTGTTCGCCTTCCACTTTGCCGTGACGCTGCATGAATTCCCGGATTTCGACCCGCGCTCCCGCTGCACCCACCGCAACCAGTACGAATGACTCATTGCCCCGGGTGATGTGGTCAATCGCCCACACGGGCAGGTCCCTCTTGGTGCCGCCAATCCGCCTCGGATGCACTTCCAGAAAGCCGAGAACCGAAACACCTTCCCGCACCAGCAGGTCGTGCATCAGGCGCCCGCTGGGGCCTGCACCCCAGATGATGACCGGACCTTTGCCACGCAAACGATGAACCGCCAGGAAATGTGCCTTGGCGGCCTGGAAACGTTTCCGGTCGTAACGCTCGTCGCTGCGTGTCAATCGCCCTTCATGGTCGCGCCACCGCAATAACACCTCATCTGGCTTGCCCATGCGCATACCCAGCACATCGGCCCGCAGATAGAGATCGTAGTCTTCAGGCCAGTCTGGATCGGTATAGCCTCCAAGACTGAGAATGGCTTCCCGGCGGAACATCGCGGTCGGATTCGGTATCGGGCTTTCAACAAACAGTTCGCGCTGGATAGCGCCAGGTGACCGGCAGGAGTTTAGCCAGGCCTGGTAGCGGACGTTACCGCCTGCCAGTTCTTTAGCGCTGAATATTTCAACGCAGGTACCGCAGATATCAATGGCCGGATGAGCCTTCAGGTAATCAAGCTGGTGTTTAATCCGTTCGGTCAGGGCTATGTCATCGGCGTCCATTCTTGCAATGAACTCGCCGCGGGCCTGTGCCAGGCCGGTGTTGAATGCGGCACTCACACCCCTACCCTCGTTCACAAGCAGCAATAGTCGCGGGTCGGAGATGGCCAGGTCTGCTATCGCGCCGTCCGAACTGTGGTCATCCACCAGCAGCAACTCAAGCTGCCGGAACGACTGTCCAAGGATGCTGGCTACCGCCTGTGCAAGGTACTTGCCGCCGTTGCGCACCGGCATGATGACGGAGACAACGGGGTTCATGGCTTACCCGCCGATCAGGCCTCCGGCCTCATGTAGGGGAAAAGCAGCACGTCACGGATGGAAGGCGCATCTGTATAAATCATGACCAGCCGGTCGATTCCTATACCTTCGCCAGCCGTAGGTGGCATGCCGTATTCCAGCGCACGAATGTAATCATCATCGTAGTGCATCGCCTCGAGATCACCGGCGTCCTTGTTTTCCACTTGCGCGCGGAACCGCTCCGCCTGGTCCTCCGGATCGTTTAACTCTGAAAATCCGTTCGCAATTTCCCTTCCGCAAATGAACAGTTCAAAGCGGTCGGTGACATCCGGGTTGGCGTCATTGCGCCGCGACAAGGGTGATACCTCGGTCGGGTACTGGGTGATGAATGTGGGTTGCTGCAGGTGCTCTTCCACGGTTGCGTCGAAAAGCTCGGTCAATAATTTACCGGAACCCCAGCTCTTCTCGGTGTGAATCTGGCGCTCACCACAGGCAGCCCGAAGCACCTGCTGATCCCAAAGGTCTGCATCGGCGAGGTCCGGATTGTAACGGCGCACAGAATCTTCCACGGTCAGGCGCTCATAAGGCCCGGCAAAATTAATTTCCTGACCCTGGTAGGTCACAACGTTTCCACCGGTCAGCGATTCCGTCAGTCCAACAAACATAGCCTCCGTCAGATCCATCAGGTCATTGTAATCGGCATATGACCAGTAGAACTCCAGCATCGTGAACTCGGGGTTGTGCCGCGTTGAAACGCCTTCATTGCGGAAATTCCTGTTGATTTCATACACCCGGCCCAGGCCGCCAACGATCAAGCGCTTGAGGTACAGCTCCGGTGCCACCCGCAGAAACATCTGCAGGTCGAGTGCGTTGTGGTGCGTCACAAAGGGTCGGGCCGTTGCGCCGCCGGGTATGGGGTGCATCATGGGTGTTTCCACCTCGAGAAATTCGCGCCCCGGCGCTTCCATGAAGGACCGGATAAAGGTGATGATTCGCGAACGCGCCTTGAATATGGCACGAGATTCCTCGTTCATGATCAAATCCACATAACGCTGCCTGTAGCGCATCTCGGTGTCGGTCAGGCCGTGGAATTTTTCCGGCAACGGCCGCAACGATTTGGTCAGTAGCTGTAACTCACTAACACGGATCGATAACTCACCTTTCTGGGTGCGCATAATCGTGCCGCGGGCGCCAACGATGTCGCCGATATCCCAGCGCTTGAATTGCTGGAAGAGGCCCTCAGGCAAGCTGTCCCTCTGTATCATCAACTGGATCGCACCATTGCGGTCCTGCAGGCTGACGAAAGCGATTTTTCCCATAACACGCTTGGCCATCATGCGTCCGGCCACCGAAAACTGCTGATCAAGCTGCGACAGTTCTTCTGCATCGCTATCGCCGAAACGCGCATGCAACTCGCCACTGGTCGTGTCCTTGCGGAAGTCGTTGGGATAAGCCTGCCCGGCTTCGCGTAATGCGTCCAGCTTGCCGCGCCGCTCGGTAATCAGGCGGTTTTCGTCCTGCTCGGTGACTTCTGTGTTTTCCTGTTCTTTCATTTTTTGGTCCTATTACAAACCCTGTTTCAGTGAGGCTTCCACGAACGGATCGAGGTCTCCGTCCAGTACACCCTGAGTATTGCCGATTTCGACATTCGTGCGCAGATCCTTTATGCGTGATGCATCCAGCACGTAGGAGCGTATCTGGCTGCCCCAGCCAATATCCGACTTGGAGTCTTCCATCTTCTGGCTTTCCTCGTTGCGCTTCTGCATCTCATGCTCATACAGCCGTGCGCGCAGTTGTTTCAAGGCATGATCGCGGTTTTTGTGCTGAGACCGGTCATTCTGGCATTGCACCACTAGCCCGGTAGGAACATGAGTCATTCTCACAGCAGAGTCGGTGGTGTTTACGTGCTGTCCGCCCGCTCCGGACGCGCGATACACATCGACCCTGATGTCGGACGGATTCAGATCGATGTCTATATTGTCATCCACCTCAGGAGACACGAAAACCGCGGCGAAGGATGTGTGGCGGCGGTTACCGGAGTCGAACGGTGATTTTCGGACCAGGCGGTGAACACCGGTTTCGGTGCGGCACCAGCCATAAGCGTAGTCGCCGGTGATGTGGATCGTGGCGCTCTTGATCCCAGCCACATCCCCCGAGGAAACCTCGACCAGGTCGGCATGCCAGCCACGCCGTTCGGCCCAGCGCAGGTACATACGCAGTAGCATTTCGGCCCAGTCCTGCGCCTCGGTGCCGCCGGAGCCTGCCTGGATATCCAGAAAACAGGGACGGGAATCCATATCGCCTGCGAACATGCGCTGAAACTCGAGCCGTTCGACTTTTTCCCGCATCAGCGTCAGATCCTCACTGACCGAATCGACGATTTCTTCATCCTGCTCTTCGATCGCCAGTCCCAGCATTTCTGCGGCGTCTTTCAGGTCGCCATCCAGTTCATCCAGCGTGGTTACGATGGTTTCCAGCCGCGCACGTTCGCGGCCCAGCTCCTGGGCCTTTTCGGGGTTGTTCCAGATGTCCGGGTTTTCCAGCTCCCGGCCTACTTCCTCGAGTCGGTCGCGCTTTTGAGCGTAGTCAAAGATACCCCCTGAGCGCCTGTGCACGGCTCTCGAGGTCTTCAATCAGGTTCGTATACTGGTTGGTTTCCACTTGGGCAGGTCCATGGAGTACGAAGGGCTGCATTCTACACAATGACATTGCGCGTTTATACTGTGATAAATTAGACGGCCAAACATCCTGAGGGAATACCAATGATCCAAAAACCCGTGAAGCTCATTCTGAGCGCGCTTGCTGTCCTGTTTTTCATGCTCCCCGTTGCTGTAGTGGCCCAGGACACACCGCCACCGCTGGCTGAAGCGTGGGTGGTCACACCGAAAGACGGACATACTGAGGAACTCTGGGAGGGACTGACCGAACACATGGCCTTTCGGTCTGAGCACGGCGACCAACGTGAATGGCAGGCTTACACTCCTTTGCTGGGCGATGATCTCAGTCGCATAGCCATTCGGTTCTGCTGCTTCAACTGGGCGGACCAGGATACATACGACGCAGAAATGGACGGTGCTGACGAAATCAACGAGCATTTCAAAAAGCACGTCGCACCACATACCGAAACATGGACACACCATTTTGAATCCTTCGACTGGAAAAACTCTCATTGGCTAGAAGGTGATGAGTCCTTCACGATGTATGCCGTGACCGACTTTCACCTGAAACCCGGACAGGTCGCGCAATTCGATGCCGCACGCGACAAGATGAGTCAGATCGCACTCAACCAGGGCTGGGCCACGGATGCACGCTCCTGGTTGTGGTCAGAAACCATCGGTGGCAAGCCCCAGGCAAGCATCATCGTTCCCCATGCAAATTTTGCCAGCATGGATCGCGGGGATCAGACTTTTTACAAGTTCCTGACCCAGCACATGAGCGAAAAAGAGGCCGCCGCTTTGTTGCAGCAATTTGCCGAATCATCCTGGACTTCAGAATTCCAGATCTGGAAACACCAGGAAAAATTATCGATGAGCAGCGAAGACTAAATTCAACGTAAGTACGAACGGCATCAAAACCCGCGGTAGCGATGCCGCGGGTTTTTTGTTCCAGGGGTAGAATCTTTGAATCAAATAGAGCAATTCAGACAGGAAGTACGCGATTGGCTGGAGACCCATTGCCCGGAGTCCATGCGTTCGCCGTATAGCTCCGAAACGGATGTTTGCTGGGGTGGACGGAACTTCGAGTTCCAGAGCGAAGACCAGCGTATGTGGCTGCAACACATGGCCTCCCGTGGTTGGACCGCGCCGGCCTGGCCGCGTGAATACGGAGGCGGTGGCCTTGGTCGGGTTGAGGTCAAAATTCTGAAGGAAGAGTTGGCCAGAATACAGGCGCGCCCGCCTCTACTGAGTTTCGGAATCTCGATGCTGGGTCCGGCATTGCTGAAATTCGGCAGTGAAGATCTGAAACAACAGCATCTGCCGCCCATCATTCGTGGTGAAGTCCGCTGGGCCCAGGGCTACAGCGAGCCAAACGCCGGTTCGGACCTGGCCAGCCTGGCGGCACGTTGCGAAGACAGGGGCGACCACTATTGCCTCAACGGGTCAAAAGTATGGACCTCCTACGGTGACAAGGGCGACTGGATGTTCTGCCTGGTGCGGACCGATTTCGAGGCGAAAAAGCACGAAGGTATCAGCTTCGTTATGTTCGATATGTCAATGCCTGGCGTTTCTACGCGCCCCATACGCCTGATAAGCGGCAAGTCTCCATTCACAGAAACCTTCTTTGAAGACGTTCGTGTAGAAAAAGACCAGGTCATTGGCGCAGTTAACAAGGGTTGGACCGTAGCCAAGTACCTGCTGACGCACGAACGTGAAATGATCGCGGAAAGTGGACTCAGCAGTGCCGGTACGAAGCCGGTCGGGAAGACCGCAGCCCACTTGTTGGGAACCGAAAACGGCATTCTGCATAATTCGATGCTACGCAACGACATCGCACGGTTTGAAATGGATGAACGATGCCTCGAATTGACCATTGAGCGTGCACGTGACGAGGTCAAGGCGGGCGTCAGCCTGGGTGCCGTCTCATCTTTGTTCAAGTACTACGGAACGGAATTGAATAAGCGGCGCAACGAGCTAATGATGGCTATAGGCGGGACCGACGCGCTGGTCTGGGAAGGCGGCGAAAGCCACGATGGTCAATTGCCCAAGGCCTGGTTACGCAGCAAAGGAAATTCAATCGAGGGTGGAACCTCTGAAATCCAGCTGAACATCGTCGCCAAACGAATTCTCGGCCTGCCCGGGTAAGGAGTAAAAACGCATGGCACTGGTACTTAACGAAGAACAGCTGATGCTGCGGGACGCCGCCCGGAATTTTCTTGCAGAGCGTGCGCCGGTCAGCCACTTACGTGAGCTGCGTGACAGCGCAAATAGCGATGGCTATTCCCGCGAATTGTGGGCCGAGATGGTCGAGCTGGGTTGGACCGCAATCCTGGTACCGGAAGAACACGGCGGTTTGGATTATGGTTTCACCGGAATGGGTATTTTACTGGAGGAATGCGGCCGCACGCTGACTCCCAGCCCACTGCTGGGCACAGCCATGACAGGCGCGGCGGCGTTGCGTTTTGCCGGCACCAAAGAGCAGTGCGCTGCTTTGCTGCCCG
Source organism: uncultured Wenzhouxiangellaceae bacterium (assembly GCA_964443145.1). Taxonomy (GTDB): domain Bacteria; phylum Pseudomonadota; class Gammaproteobacteria; order Xanthomonadales; family SZUA-36; genus JAHEFT01. The sequence continues at coordinate 23,741 of CAYUBS010000004.1, forward strand.
GTATCGCCAGCGGAAAGCACATCCTGGCCATAGCTTGCGACGAAGGCAACCCTCATGATCCCGGCCGGGTACGTGCCGAGGCTGAAGAATTCGCAGGCGGATACCGGCTGTCGGGTACCAAGACCGCAGTGCTCGATGGCCATATAGCTGATACCTATATTGCCAGTGCCTGGAATGGCGATGGTGTTTCTCTTTTCCTGGTACCTGCAGATGCTCCCGGGGTGAAGGCTGAACGATACCCTGCCCTGGATACCCACGCAGCGGCAAACCTGTCCTTTGACCGTGTTGAGTTGGATAGCGGCAGTCTGCTGGGAACACCCGGCGACGGCGCAGCGCTGCTTGACCGGGTGCTGGACGTCGCGCGAATCGGAGCATCGGCTGAAATGCTCGGCATTGCCCAGGAATCTTTTCAGCGCACCCTGGGCTACCTTAAGGAACGCAAGCAGTTCGGCCAGCTAATAGGCAGCTTCCAGGCCCTACAACACCGGGCAGCTCACCTGTTCGGAGAAATCGAGATGTGCAAATCTCTGGTGCTTAAGGCGTTGCAAGCGTTAGACACGGGCGTGGACGATTGCGCGGAGCTGGCAAGCCTCGCCAAAGCCAAATTGAGCGAAACGGCACACCTGGCCACCACCGAAGCCATCCAGATGCACGGAGGCATCGGAATGACCGATGATTTCGACATCGGATTTTTCCTGAAACGTTACCGGATACTCGAAACCGCATACGGCGACCGGTATTTTCACCTCGACCGTTTCGCGCGTCTGCGTGGTTACTAACAACAAGGGCTTTCAACCATGACCGAAACCATAAAAGCGACCGAACTCGCTTCGTTGATCGGAGTTGAGCAGGAGCCCTCATCCTGGCTGGAAATCACGCAGCAGCGGGTCAATGATTTCGCAGACGCCACCAACGACCACCAATTCATCCATGTTGACCCTGAGAAAGCGGCAAAAACACCCTTCCGCGGCCCGATTGCCCACGGGTTTCTGACCCTGTCACTGGTCCCGGCCTTGCTGGCCGAAACAGCAAAGGAAATCGAAGGACTGGCGATGGGGATCAATTACGGATCGGATAAAGTTCGTTTTCTACAGGCCGTACCCGTTGGCAGCAGGATTCGCGCGCATCAGAAGCTACTCGAAGCCACCGAAAAGGGACACGGCCAATGGCTAACCAAGGCCCTGGTGACCGTTGAAATAGAAGGCCAGGAGAAACCGGCTCTCATCGCTGAATTTTTGGCGATGTTGATTATTAGATAAAGCACCTATCATATTGATATACTGGAGTTATGATGGATATAAGATTAGATGATCAAGTAGCAATCATCACCGGAGCCGGTCAGGGTCTCGGTCGCGCCCATGCCCATGCACTAGCTGCACGGGGCGCGCGGGTAGTCGTTAATGACCTGGCTGGAGCCGATGGAGTTTCAGATAACGCTGAAGCTGTAGCTGCTGAAATCCAGGCAAAAGGTGGTGAAGCCATTGCCAATGGCGCCAACGTCTCGGATTTTACCCAGGTAGAAAACATGGTCAGGCAAGCGATTGACGCCTGGGGCCGGGTCGACATCCTGATTAACAATGCCGGCATCCTGCGCGACAAGTCCTTCCTGAAGATGTCCATGGAGGACTTTCGCCGGGTCATTGATGTGCACCTGATCGGATCTGCCAACTGCACCAAGGCCGTCTGGGAGTTGATGCGGGAACAGGGATATGGCCGTATCGTGTTCACGAGCTCAAGCTCCGGTCTATATGGCAACTTTGGCCAGACCAACTACGGTGCCGCCAAGATGGCCATGGTCGGAATGATGAATACCCTGCATCTGGAGGGCGCCAAGTACAACATACGCGTCAACTGCCTTGCCCCGGTAGCCGGCACGGCGATGACGGACGGCTTATTACCGGAGCCGGTATTTAAGCTGCTCGCACCTGAGTACGTGAGCCAGGGTGTGGTGTTTCTTGCCAGCGAACAGGCGCCAAGCCGCACGGTGTTGGCAGCCGGCGGCGGCAGCTTTGCCGTCTACAAGGGCCTGGAGACAGAAGGCATCAACCTATTGCCGGACCAGGTTGATGCGGATGTGATTGCACAACGATGGGATGAGATCAGCAGTGGTGGCAGCATGCGTGAACTGCAGGGTGGTTTCGAACAAACAGAGAAATTTGCCCAACAGGGCGCCGCCAGCCTGGGGCTCAAATTGTGAGAGCTCTCGTTTGTAATGAATACGGACCGCCTGAAGCGCTTGTCATCGAGCAACGCGACGATCCGGTACCCGGAGAATTCGAAGTCCTTGTCGAGGTCCGGGCTGCCGGCATCAACTTCCCTGACATCCTGATGATCGGCGGTAACTACCAGGTTAAAACACCACCGCCCTTCGTGCCCGGGGGCGAAACTGCGGGTATTGTGGAGAAAGTCGGCAGTGGCGTCACCCGTTTCAAACCGGGCGACCGGGTGATCGCCACCCCCATCAGCGGCGGTTTTGCCGAAAAGTGCCTCGTGGCGGAAAAACTCTGCCTGCCATTGCCCACCAGCATGAGCTTTGAACAGGGGGCGGGCTTCACTATCACCTACGCCACCTCGTACCATGCGTTTCACCAGAGCACAGAATTAAAAGCCGGTGAAACCGTGCTGGTGCTGGGTGCTGCAGGCGGAGTGGGGATCACCGCAGTAGAGATAGCGCATTCGTTAGGCGCCAAAGTCATCGCTGCCGCGAGCACCGATGAAAAACTGCAGTTTGCGCGCGAGGCAGGCGCAGATGAGACGATCAATTATTCAAATGAATCACTCAGGGATGCTGTCAGAGAGTTGACCGGCGGCAAGGGTGTTGACGTGGTCTATGATCCTGTAGGCGGCGAATTGGCAATGCAGGCTTTTCGCTCCCTGGCATGGCATGGCCGATACCTGGTGGTTGGTTTTGCCAGCGGCGACATCCCCCATTTTCCAGCCAACATCGCCTTGCTCAAGGAAGCCAGCGTGATAGGCGTCTGGTGGGGAACCTGGGGCACCCACAACCCGGATGACTCTTTGCAGAACATGGCGGAACTGGCTGCACTGGTGGATAAAGGGACGCTGACACCGCGTGTCACTGAAACCTACCCACTGGACCAGTTCCAACAGGCGTTCGCGTCGCTCACCGAACGGCGGGCCCGCGGCAAAGTTGTTCTGACCCTACCCTGAATTGCGATGTCCGTCTCCTTCCCCAACCGTAAAAAGCTCTGGCGTGACCTGGCCGACTGCACCCTGCCCGATTGGGACATCATCATCGTTGGCGGTGGCATCTCCGGAGCCGGAATCCTGCGCGAAGCCGTGAAACGGGGTTACCGCTGCCTGCTGGTGGAACAAAGAGACTTTGCCTGGGGAACATCCAGTCGCTCCTCCAAAATGGTTCACGGAGGATTCCGCTACCTCGCAGCCGGAAACTTCACCCTCACCCGCCATGCCCTGCAGGAACGCGAGCGATTGGTGAGAGAGGCGCCACGCCTGGTCGAAAGACTCGGTTACTACTTTCCCTTGTACAAGAAGAAGTTCCCGCCGCGTTTCGCCGCTGGGATTCTATTTTGGCTGTATGACAGAATTGCCGGCATCCGCAACCATCGCAGCGTCAGCAACCAGGAGCTGAACAGCACTTTTGCGCAACTTGACACGGGTAATATGAATGGCGCGTTTTACTACACCGATGCCATCACCGACGATGCGAGACTGACGCTCAGGGTGCTTCATGAAGCCGTCGCTGAGGGTGGCTTCGTACTCAATTACAGCAAGGCAACCCGCCTGACGGAAACCGATGACAGGGTAAGGGGCGTCACCTTGCAGGACGCTGAGACCGGTGAACAGCAATCCGTCTGCGCCAGTGTAGTGATCAACGCCACGGGGGCCTGGGCTAATCGGCTGGGTGAGGAACCGGAACCCGGCCTGACCATTCGCCCGCAACGCGGCAGTCACCTGGTCCTGTCAGCCGAAAAATTTCCGGTCTCTGATGCGATTTTTCTGCAACACCCCGGAGATTCACGCCGGCTTTTTATCTACCCGTGGGAAGGACGTACAGTCGTAGGGACTACAGATATCTTTCACCCACAGGACCTGGATACAGCAGCCAGCATTACGCAACAGGAACTGGACTACCTGCTGACTGCCGCCGGGTTATTGTTCACCCGCACGCCACCTGTCGCGGACGATGTCATCTCAAGCTGGTCGGGCGTGCGGCCCATCATTGCATCCAGCAAACCCGGGGACCCATCGAGCGCCAGCCGCGAGCACAAAGTGTGGGTCGAAAACGGCATGGTCAGTTGCAGTGGCGGTAAATTGACAACGTTCCACCATATGGCAGTTGATGTTCTGGACCAGGCCCGCGAATTTCTGCCCCCCGCCAACCGAACACCCGGCGAGCATATGTTTCGTCCTGTCACCTGCAGTGGCGCAGAAATCCTGCCTGAAAATCCGCTCTGGGGAGAAAAGCTGCTGGGACGTTACGGTGACTCAGCCCGCGGACTAGTAGAGGCTGCAACAGAAGGCACGCTCCTGCCTGTTCCCGGCGGAGCCAGCTGCCTGGCGGAACTGCGCTGGTCGATAGAGCACGAAGCCGTCGTCCATCTGGACGACCTGATGCTGCGCCGCAGTCGGCTGGGCATCCTGCTCAAGAACGGTGGTGAAGAGGTGCTGGACCAGGTCCGGCAACTCTTTGTGGAGGGTTGCGGCTGGGACGAACAGCGCTGGACCGAAGAGCTGGATCGCTACCGGGAAACTATCCGCCGGCACTACACGTTGCCGTTCGCCACTCCATCCGCTTAACCCAGCGTCGCGCCACCATCCATGACCAGCGTGGTGCCGGTGGTGTAGGCAGCCTGGTCAGAAACAAGGTACAACACGCCGGCCACCATGTCCTCCGGCTGACCTGTTCGGGGTATGGGTAGACGGGACATCCACTTCTGCACCCCTGGGTCATCAACCAGGGCAGAGGCAAACTTCGTCTCCACTACGCCCGGAAGGATGGCGTTGACACGCACACCCTGCTGGCCGTATTCCTTGGCAAAACCCTTCGTGAGGCTGATCAGCCCCGCCTTGGTCATCGAGTAAACGACCTGGCCGGGCAAAGGAAGGAGTGCTGCTATTGAGGCTACATTGACGATACTGCCACCTCCGCTTTCAATCATCAGCGGCACGGCCGCGCTGCTCATATAATAAGGCCCCTTCAGATTGACCTCGACGGTCTTGTCAAAAGCCGCCGCCGGTAGCTTGATTGCCGGTCCGTAGTAGGGATTGGTCGCCGCATTGTTGATCAGAATATCCAGCCGGCCAAATTCAACTTCGACGTACCTGAACAGCTCTTCAATTTCATCCATGTGGCCTGCATGGCATGCAACAGCGACTGCACTGCCTCCTGCATCCGTGATGGAATCAGCGACCTCCTGAGCACTCTCCTTGCGCCGACTGGTGAGTACGACCTGAGCGCCACATGCAGCCAGGCCGCGAGCAATGGCTTCGCCTATGCCCCGTGATGCGCCATTGACCACTGCCACTCTTCCGTTTAAGTCCGTCTGGTTCATTCCTTTCCTCCAGGTTGGTTACGGCGAAACCGCCGCATACCGCCGATCCAGCGGTCGTGGTCTTCAGCCTTTCTCTGAACATAGCTGGCGACCTGTGGATGCGGTAAAACCAGGAACCGCTCCTGCTCTATGCCCGCCAGGATGCAGTCCGCCACGTATTCGGTACTGAGAATCCCATCCACATCGTTGCCGCCAAAGCCCTCGCCACCCTCTTCACCGGTGTCTTCGTCCATGCCAATCATTCGTGTTGCAACCGCCTGCGGACAAACCAGGCAAACCTGGATCCCGTCGTCACCATGTGTGATGGCCACAGATTCGGCGAAACCGACAGCCGCATGCTTACTGGCCGTATAAGCGGCCTCACCGATCTGGCACAGCAATCCGGCAGCGGACACCACATTAACCAGGCAACCTTCGCCCCGTTTTGTCATCAACGGAATCATCACGCGGGCGGCATAAACGTGCGCCATCAGGTTGACGTCAAGACAGGCCTTCCAGTGCTCATTCGATGCCGACGCTGCGCCCTGCGGACCATCGCCGAAGGCCACACCTGCGTTGGAAACAAAAATATCCACCGGGCCCAGCTCATCCTCGACACGGGCTACAGCAGCCCGGATTTCTTCCTCGCTGGACACATCGACCTTCAAGGCCATTCCGCCAAATTCAGAGGCAAGTTGCGTTGCTGCGTCAAAGTCCAGGTCGGCAACTACAACCTTCACTCCCTGCAGCACAAATGCCCGGCAAACTGCTCGTCCGATGCCGTGGGCGCCGCCTGTGACCAGCGCTACGCGATTGTTGATTTCCATGAGATTTCCTTGTGGTTCAAGCGATCATTTCCTCCACCAGCAACTGGCAGCTCTCGCTCCCGCGCCAACGGTTTACACCTAGACGATACAGTAGCCGAACCGGACCCGTTGCTGGCAGGTTCTCCGGCAGCCGGTTAAATGCAATGGCGTCTACCGCCTCCCCTCCCGTGATCGGCTGAACCACCATCTTCAGGTGAGCGCCGCCCACCACGCGGCGGTCGACCACGTCAAAAACACCATCGAATATGGGTTCTGGAAAGCGTTGGCCCCACGGACCCAGCTGTTCCAGACTGACCGCAAACCCGGTGGAGATATCCTGAGCCTCCAGCTCACCGTCGGTCAGGATCTCCGCATTGAGTTCGTTGCCATCAAGAATAGTCGTGACGGCCTCCTCAAAAGCCTGCACAAATTTTGAGTAATGATCGCGTTCCAGGGTGAGTCCGGCAGCCATCGCATGCCCGCCGAACGCAAGGATCAATCCAGGCTGGCGGGCGTCGACCAGGGCCAGTGCATCCCGGATATGCAACCCGCTGATGGACCTGCCAGAGCCCTTGAGCTTAGCGGCTCCGTCTGATTCCGGCGCAAAAGCTATGACCGGGCGGTGCACAGCGTCTTTAATTTTCGACGCAACCAGCCCGACGATACCCTGGTGCCACGACTCGTCAAACAGGCACATCGCAGGCGGCGGTTCCTTGTCCCGCAAGTCGGCCACAAGTTCGTCAACCTGGCTCATGGCTTCCTGCTGCATTTGTTCCTGCAGACCACGGCGTTGCTGGTTGAGCTCATCCAACTGCTGCGCCAGCAACATCGCCTCCTGCGGATCGTCACAGAGCAGGCAGCGAATTCCGGTACTCATATCTTCAAGGCGTCCCGACGCGTTGAGGCGTGGCCCTACTGCAAAACCCAGGTCGGAGGCGCTGGCATAACGGTAGTCCCGCTTTCCCAGTCGCAGCAGGGCCATCAACCCGGGACGTGCCATTCCGCGACGGATGCGCTCGACTCCCTGGCGGACCAGCACACGGTTATTGTGATCAAGCGGGACGAGATCGGCGACGGTGCCCAACGCCACCAGGTCCAGGTAGTGCGCCAGGTTAGGCTCGGCGCGGGCAGGGCCAAACCAACCCCGCTCACGCAACTCACGCCGCACAACGCTGAGCAGGTAGAACATGACGCCCACCCCGGCCATGGACTTACTGGGAAAAGTATCGCCCTGACAGTTCGGATTAACGATCGCATCGGCGGCGGGTATCACCTCGCCGGGAAGGTGGTGGTCGGTCACCACGACCTGGCAACCCAGCTCGACCGCCCGGGCAACACCTTCGATGCAGCTGATTCCGGAATCGACCGTGACCAGAAGGTCTGGCGGATTTTCAGCCAGTGTGTCGACCAGTGGAACGGTCAGGCCATATCCGAACTCGAACCGGTTTGGCACACGGAAATCCAGCCGGGTAGAACCCATCGCAGACAGCGAGAGCATGGCCAATGCAGTGCCTGTCGCTCCGTCCGCGTCAAAGTCGCCGACAACCAGAATTTTTTTGTCTTCCGTAACAGCGTCAGCCAACAACATGGCCGCCTTATTGACACCGCCCAAACGATCTGGCGGCAGCATGTTTTTCAGTCCCAGCTGCAAGTCTTCCTGCGTATTTATACCCCGGGCCAGCAGAATTCTGCGTATCACCGGGTGCAGGTCAGCGGGTAAATCCGGGTCGCGGCCATTGTCAGGAAGGGGAATTTCTCTGGACCGGATGGTCCTGCGGCTGATCATGTCCCGGCGGCGGCAGCAGGTTTGATCAGGGGCACGTTACGGCGCCAGAAACGACGCCGTGCCCGGTGATCGTAGCTGCACCCTTCACCTTTGCCGTCCAACAGGCGCAGGATGATTTTTCCGTGATCGACCTGCTCCAGCAAACGCCCCACCAGTGCTTCGAGCCGTTCAAGTTCTTCCACGGCATATTGTGAAGAAGGTACCCAGTCAATCAACACGGCACGACCATCCCGGCTGAAATCTTCACGCACAGCCTTCTTCTGGGACTTCAACCGGCAGTCATTGATGATCGCCAGTCCACGGCTTACCGGATTGTTCGAGTAAACCGTGTCGACCGGATTATGCGTGGCCACTTCGGGCAAAAAGCCGCCCCCCCAGAACCACACCGAGTTGATCTCCTGCCGCCCCTGTTCCCGCCGCCGGATATTGACCGGGCAATTATGCAGCGCTACCTGGATTTCATTCAGTATCCGCCGCCAGAAACGAGCCTCCGGATGATCCGGAAGTGCCTCGGAAACGTCCATACCAACGGCCTGATCCAGGGGTGTGAAATCAAATTCCAGGGGTTCATCCAGCGCGATACACCAGCGTTCGGGGTGCTCGCCATGGACGTTAATACCCTCGTCCTGCAGTACGCCACGGATACAGTCCTCAATCCCATTGCGTTCGTGTGTATCCAGGTCGGCAAATCCATGACTGGTCATGAACACCCGCGCCATGTCCGCCCACATGGTCACCGGGTCGCTGCGCAGCCAAAAGTAATCACCATCGGGGGGCGTCTTGCGGTCACTGACGTGGGTTAGTGCGGCCACCGGCAACTCACCGGCTGCTTCAATGCCGAAAAGGGCGAACCGCAGATGGTTGGGGCTTGGTGCATTGATGCTGCAGGACTGCCCCCGGGAAAACACCTGTTCAAGGGCGGGAAAACGGTGAGGGCCCTCTACCGCAGCAACCATGTGACGGAATTCATCAACCAGCAGCGTGATGTGAGTGGCTGTCACCTGTATTCGACGTCAACTATTTCATATTCCCGGTTACCGACAGGCGCTCTAACTACGACAACCTCTCCAACCGACTGACCGATCAACGCGCGGGCGATGGGCGAACTCACCGCTATCCGGTTGTGCTTGATGTCGGCTTCAACATCACCAACGATTTGATACGTAGTCTCTTCTGCCGTTTCTTCATCACACAGCAGAACGGTTGCACCAAAAACAACGCGCTCTCCGGGATTGAGTTTCTCTACATCAATAATCTGTGAATGGGAGATGGTTGATTCAAGCTTCTGAATACGGCCTTCGATGAATCCCTGTTGCTCGCGAGCGGCATGGTATTCCGCATTTTCCTTTAAATCACCATGCGCGCGGGCTTCCGCGATCGCCGCGATAATTTTAGGGCGATCCACTTTCTTCAAAGTAGCCAGCTCTTCGCGCAGGCGCTCTGCCCCTGCCTTGGTCATTGGTTCTCTACTCATGCTTCCAGTCCCCTGTGCAACTGCTGCAGGCTGTGCACGGTGTAATCATTTTCATGGTCGAGTGCGCGCAAGGTAGCTCTTCCGCCCGCAATCGTCGTGGTGTAACTGACTTTTCGTTGCAATGCCTCACGCCGAATCGAAAACGAATCCGAAATGGCCTGGGCACCCTCTGTCGTATTCACAATGAAACTGATCTCGTCATTCTTGATCAGGTCCAAAACGTGCGGCCGGCCTTCCAGAACCTTGTTTACCGATGCGCATTCAATGAAATTCTCCTGCAGGAATTTCGCTGTGCCGTTGGTAGCAACCAGTTCATAGCCCCGCCCGATCAGCTCACGGGCGATCGATACCAAACCCTGTTTATCGGCATCCCTGACACTCAAAAACGCTTTTCCAACCCGCGGCAGGCCGTAACTGGCCGCTTTCATCGATTTTGCACGGGCACCACCGAAACTCCAGCCGATACCCATTACTTCTCCTGTTGAGCGCATTTCCGGACCCAGGATGGGATCCACCCCGGGGAATTTCATGAATGGGAATACGGCTTCTTTAATAGAGTAGAAATTAGGTACTATTTCCTTCATTTGTCCTTGTTCTTGAAGGCTTTTTCCAGCCATGACTTTCGCAGCAATACCAGCAAGTGGTAATCCGGTTGCCTTCGATACGAAGGGCACCGTGCGTGATGCACGAGGGTTTACTTCCAGTACATAAACGTCCTTACCACGGACTGCAAACTGCGTATTCATCAATCCTACGACACCAAGCCCCAGGGACATGGCTTTGATCTGACGCCGCATTTCGTCCTGTATTTCTCTGGACAGTGAGTAAGGCGGCAATGAACAGGCCGAATCGCCTGAATGAACACCCGCCTGTTCGATGTGCTCCATCAGGCCGCCGATCAATACGTCCTTGCCATCGCAAATGGCATCGACATCCACTTCTTTGGCGTGATCCAGAAAACGGTCCAACAGGACCGGAGAATCATTGGAAACCTGCACAGCTTCACGCATGTAGCGCCGCAGCTCTTCTTCACCATGAACAATATCCATGGCCCTGCCACCCAGCACGTAAGAAGGCCGCACCACAATCGGATAGCCGATTTCCTCGGCCAGGCCGACTGCCTGTTCGGCACTCATTGCCGTGCGATTCGGGGGCTGCCGCAACTCCAGTTTCTCGAGCAATTGCTGGAAGCGCTCGCGATCTTCAGCCAGGTCGATCGAATCCGGCGTCGTACCGATGATAGGCACACCAGCAGCCTCGAGGTCGCGCGCCAGTTTAAGAGGCGTCTGACCACCAAACTGGACAATCACGCCTTTGGGGTTTTCTTTGTGGACAATCTCCAGGACGTCTTCGAGCGTAAGCGGCTCGAAATACAGCCGGTCTGAAGTGTCGTAATCCGTCGAGACTGTTTCGGGATTGCAATTGACCATAATGGTTTCATAGCCATCATCGCGCAGCGCCAGCGCCGCGTGAACACAGCAGTAGTCAAACTCGATGCCCTGCCCGATGCGGTTGGGGCCTCCCCCAAGCACCATAATCTTGTCCCGTGTGCTCGGCTCGGCTTCGCATTCTTCCTCATAGGTCGAATACATATATGCAGTCGATGTTGAAAACTCAGCTGCACAGGTATCTACGCGTTTGTAGACCGGGCGTATTCCCAGTTGATGCCGGTAAGCGCGGACTTTTTCTTCCGGCTCATTCAGCAGCTCCGCCAACCGGCTATCCGAGAAACCCTTTCTCTTCAGCTGAAACAACTGCTCTTTCTGCAGTGATGCAAGCTCGCAGCCCCGAATGTTGTCCTCCGCACGCACGAGAATGGCAATCTGGTCCAGGAACCAGGGGTCGATCCCGGTCAATTCCTGGATCTCTTGCAGGCTCAGGTCTGCACGAAAAGCATCGGCAACGTAAAGAATACGTTCCGGGCCGGCTTCGCGCAGTTCGCGGCGAAGGTTGGCCATCCGGGATTCCGGATCATCGCCTTCCAGTATCTCGTTTAAGCCATCGCGGTCGGTTTCCAGGCTGCGCAGGGCTTTTTGCAGTGACTCCTGGAAAGTGCGTCCAATCGACATGGCTTCGCCGACGGACTTCATCTGGGTCGTCAGCGTGGCGTCCGCTGCCGGAAATTTTTCAAATGCAAAGCGTGGAATCTTGGTCACGACGTAATCAATGGCCGGCTCAAACGAGGCGGGAGTCGCGCCGCCGGTGATCTCGTTGCGAAGCTCATCCAACGTGTAGCCGATGGCCAGTTTTGCCGCTATTTTGGCAATCGGGAAACCGGTGGCCTTTGATGCCAGGGCCGAGGATCGTGAAACCCGCGGGTTCATCTCGATGATGACAACCTTGCCGTCCTCCGGGTTGATCCCGAACTGCACGTTGGAACCGCCGGTGTCTACGCCGATCTTGCGTAACACGGCGATCGACGCATCGCGCAACCGCTGGTATTCCTTGTCGGTCAGCGTCTGGGCCGGTGCGACCGTGATGGAGTCGCCGGTGTGCACGCCCATGGGATCGAAGTTCTCAATTGCACAGACAATGATGCAATTGTCCTCGTGGTCGCGGACCACTTCCATCTCAAACTCTTTCCAACCCAGCACAGACTCTTCAAGCAGTACCTCAGTGGTGGGTGACAACTCCAGTCCACGACTGACGATGGCCTCAAATTCTTCGCGGTTATACGCAATACCGCCACCGGAACCGCCCATCGTGAAAGAAGGCCGGATAATGGTTGGGTAACCAATGGTCGGCTGTTGCTGCAGCGCTTCTTCCATACTGTGGGCGATGGTTGCGGCGGGCACATCCAGCCCGATTTCCAGCATGGCATCGCGGAACTTCTCGCGGTCTTCAGCCATATCGATCGCTTCGCGCGAAGCGCCGATCATCTCAACACCGTATTTTTCCAGCACGCCTTCACGAACCAGATCCAACGCACAATTAAGAGCCGTCTGCCCGCCCATGGTGGGCAGCAGCACGTCCGGGCGCTCCGCGGCGATGATCTGCTCCACGATTCGCCACTCGATCGGTTCGATGTATACCGCATCCGCTGATTCCGGATCCGTCATGATAGTGGCCGGGTTCGAGTTAATCAGGATGACCCGGTAGCCCTCTTCACGCAGTGCTTTGCAAGCCTGCGCGCCCGAATAATCAAATTCGCAGGCCTGTCCGATAACGATAGGGCCCGCGCCAATTATCAGCACACTCTTTATGTCAGTTCTTTTTGGCATGGCTTCAGGCCTCCCGCAAAACGGTAACGTTGTCAGCCGCCCGAGCCGCGTCGATGTCAGCAATAAAGCGGTCGAATACGCCGGCAATGTCATGTGGGCCGGGGCTGGCTTCGGGGTGGCCCTGGAAGCCGAAAGCCGGAGCGTTGGTTAACTCGATGCCCTGCAACGAACCATCAAAAAGCGACCGGTGGGTCGCCCTGGCGTTAGCGGGCAGGCTGTCTTCATCCACCGCGAACCCATGGTTCTGGCTGGTGATCATGACCTGCTTGCTGGCCAGATCCTGCACCGGATGGTTGGCGCCATGGTGGCCGAACTTCATTTTCACGGTGCGCGCACCCGCCGCCAGGCCCAGTAACTGGTGACCCAGGCAAATGCCAAACAAGGGGATTTTATTCTGGATTAAGGTCCGGATAGCGGCAATGGCATAATCGCAGGGTTCCGGGTCGCCCGGGCCGTTGGACAGAAACACGCCGTCCGGTTGCAGGGCCAGCACCTCTTCAGCCGGTGTCGTCGCGGGAACCACGCTCACCCGGCAGCCACGATCAGCCAGCATACGCAGAATGTTCAATTTGATACCAAAGTCATAGGCGACCACGTGTCTTTCCTGCGCTGTTTGCTGCCAGCTACAACTGTCCAGGTCCCAGCTGCCCTGCTCCCACTCGTAGGCCTTCGGCGTGGTTACTTCGCGCGCCAGGTCCATGCCTTTCATGCCGGGAAACGATTGTGCGAGTCTGATCGCGGCTTCCGGACTGGCAGCTTCTCCTGACATGATGGCTCCGCCCTGAGCCCCTTTCTCCCGCAGGATCCGGGTCAGGCGTCGTGTATCAATATCGGAGATCGCTACGATGTCGTTGCGTTTGAGGTAGGCAGGTAAGCTTTCCGTGGCTCGCCAGTTGCTGTGTAAGTCCGGGCAATCGCGAACAATCAGACCAGCCGCCATTGGCCGGGAAGATTCTTCATCTTCAGCGTTGCAACCCGTGTTCCCGATATGGGGGTAAGTCAATGTGACCAGTTGCCGTGCATACGATGGATCGGTAAGAATTTCCTGGTAGCCACTCATGGCTGTGTTGAAGACCACTTCGCCCGTTGTCTCACCGTTTGCCCCAATACCCAGGCCGCGAAAAACGCTGCCGTCTTCCAAAGCCAGCACTGCATGATCAGTCAAAATTACTTACTCCAGATGTGCAAAACGGGAAAGCTTTTTCAGCTATTCCCGCTTAGAAAAAATTTAGTCTGCTAGTGCCTTTGGCCATTCAGCTTCCGGTTGTGTTCTAAGCATCCAGATTTTAACGGAGCCGCCCCTCGCTTGTCTAACCATTCTATCGGAAACTAGCGCATCCCCGACAACCAGTCAGCGGCCGAGTACATCCCCGCCGGCTGTTGAATCAGCCAGGAACCGGCATCGAGCGCACCGCTGGCATAAATCGAGCGGTCATGGGCCCGGTGCACAAGGTCAAATTCTTCGCCGGCCAGTTTAAACGTCACGGTATGCTCACCGATCACCTCACCCTCCCGGACAGACCGGTATTCAACGGCACTGTCACCGCTCCGCTCCGTTCCGATACGCTCCCCCAGCATCAGGGCCGTGCCCGAGGGCGCGTCCTTTTTCCACTGGTGGTGGATGTCTTCCACGGTCACCGGAGTTTGGTCGTCCAGCACAGCTGCTGCGCGAGCGGTCAGGTCAGCCAGGAGATTGACACCAAGGCTCAGGTTAGGAGACCACAACACAGGAACATGTAACGCTGCTGACTCCAGGGCCTCAATGACATCAGAAGGCAAACCGGTCACACCGCTAACCAGGGCCACGCTATTTTCAGCGCACCAGGCCGCTGCGGTCCGTGTGCCTTCCGGCAGAGTGAAATCAATTAACAAGTCCGGCTTTTCATTCAATCCGGAAAGCGTCGGACACCAGGGCACCGTGGTTTCCCACTCTGGCTCTTTTGGTCCATCCAGGCCGATGATCGTCACGTCATGCCTGCCTGCTGCCACAGAAACAATTGCGGCTGCCATCCGCCCGGTTCCGTGAATGGCGATGCGCATCATGACCTCAGGAGGTCATCCGGTCGAAAAACTCACGCACACCCTTCAGCCAGGACTGCGAGCGCGGGTTGTGCAGGCTGTTGTCCTTGGTGAAGGTATCTTCAAATTCCTTCAGCAGGTCTTTCTGTTTACGGGTCAGCTTAACCGGGGTTTCCAGCACCACCCTGCACATCAGGTCACCGGTGCGATGGCTGCGTACGGATTTCACACCCTTGCCTTTCAAGCGAAACATGCGACCGGTCTGGGTTTCCGCAGGGATTTTCAGGCTCACATGGCCGCCCAGAGTCGGAATGTCCAGTTCACCGCCCATGGCGGCCAGCGTGAAGCACACCGGCACTTCACAGTACAGGTCATCACCGTCGCGTTCGAATATCGAATGCGCTCTGACCCGTACCTCAACGTAAAGGTCACCGGCGGGAGAACCGTTGGCTCCTGCCTCGCCTTCTCCGGCCAATCTGATCCGGTCGCCGCTATCGACCCCGGCAGGGATTTTCACTGACAGCGTCCGCGTTTCCCGAATCCTGCCCTGGCCATTACATTCCATGCAGGGATTGCTGATCTGCTGGCCTGCACCCTGGCAGGTGGGACAGGTCTGCTGCACGGAAAAAATCCCCTGCTGCATCCTGACCTGACCGACACCCCCGCAGGTTGTGCAGGTTTGCTTCTTCCCGTCGCTGGCCCCGCTGCCATGGCATTTCTTACACTCGCCAAGCGTCGGAACCCTGATCTCCCGGTCGATGCCGCTGACGGCTTCTTCAAGATCCAGGTCCAGCGCGAAACGCAGGTCTGACCCGCGTTGCTGAGTTTGTCTGCGGCGCCCGCCACCACCAAAAATATCGCCGAATATGTCCCCGAAAATATCTCCGGCATCACCCTGAAAACCGCCCGGGCCACCCGGACCGCCCTGCGCGTTTACACCCGCATGGCCATGCTGGTCATAGGCGGAACGTTTTTGCGGGTTGCTCAGGATTTCGTAAGCTTCCTTGGCTTCCTTGAAGTGCTCCTGGGCTGATTCGTCATCCAGGTTACGATCCGGATGAAATTTCATAGCCAGCCGCCGATAAGCTTTTTTCAGCTCATCGGCAGTGGCGTTCTTCTGAACGCCCAGAATTTCGTAATAGTCCCTATTTGCCATGCCTTCTTATACCAATTGTTCTGCGACAGACCTGCGGACCATCTGCCGGTAATTCAAGGTCCAAAAAACCCGGCCGGGGCCGGGTTTCTGGTTCCTGTGCAGTTTTGAAAAATCAATCCTGCTTCTTATTTTCGTCAACGTTTTCGTCAACGTTTTCGTTAACTTCTTCGAACTCAGCATCGACCACATCGTCATCACCAGCGCTGGCTTCAGCTGGATCTGCCTGTTCGGCCTGTGCCTGCTCGGCAGCCTTCTGGTAAATAACCTGACCGGCCTCGGACAGCTTTTCAATAGCCGCTTCGATTGCCTCCTTGTCATCACCCTTCATGGCTTCCTCGACACTCTCGATGGCGCTCTCGACTTTGCCACGTTCCTCGTCGCTGACTTTATCACCCATCTCTTTCAGGCTGGACCGGGTAGCGTGAACGATGGCGTCCGCGCTGTTGCGTGCGCTGACCAGTTCATGGAACAACCGATCTTCTTCGGCGTGCGTCTCGGCGTCCTCCACCATGCGGACGATCTCATCGTCAGACAGGCCGGAACCCGCTTTGATTTCGATCTTCTGCTCTTTGCCGGTCGCCTTGTCGGTAGCACTCACGTGCATGATGCCGTTGGCGTCGATATCGAAACTCACTTCGATCTGCGGCATACCACGCGGCGCCGCACCGATACCCGCCAGGTCAAATCGCGCCAGCGACTTGTTGGCTGAAGCCATGTCGCGCTCACCCTGCAACACGTGGACCGTCACTGCCGTCTGGTTATCATCGGCCGTGGAGAAAACCTGTGATGCCTTGGTCGGCACCGTGGTGTTTTTCTCGATCAACTTGGTCATCACGCCACCGAGGGTTTCGATGCCCAGTGAAAGCGGCGTTACATCCAGCAACAGCACGTCTTTCACATCACCTGCAAGTACACCACCCTGAATAGCAGCACCGGAGGCTACAGCTTCGTCGGGATTCACATCCTTGCGCGGCTCACTTCCGAAAAACTCGGCCACGGTTTCCTGGACTTTCGGCATACGGGTCTGTCCGCCAACCAGGATGACATCATCGATATCGCCAACCTTCAGCCCGGCATCGTCGATTGCTGTCCGGCACGGGCCAATGGTGTTGGTGACCAGGTCACCAACCAATGATTCCAGTTTGGCACGGGTCAACTTGATGCTGAGATGTTTCGGACCGCTGGCGTCAGCGGTGATATACGGCAGATTCACTTCAGTGTGTTGCCCTGCTGACAACTCAATTTTGGCGCGCTCGCCAGCTTCTTTCAGTCGCTGCAAAGCCAATGGGTCGTTACGCAAATTAACGCCCTGGTCTTTCTTGAACTCTTCCACCAGGTAATCGATAACGCGCTTGTCGAAATCTTCGCCGCCCAGGAATGTGTCGCCGTTGGTGGCCAGCACTTCGAACTGGTGCTCACCGTCTACGTCGGCAATCTCAATGATCGAAATATCAAACGTTCCGCCACCCAGGTCATAGACAGCGATTTTGCGATCACCCGTTTTCTTATCCATACCGTAAGCGAGTGCAGCAGCAGTAGGCTCGTTGATGATGCGCTTGACCGTGAGACCGGCAATCTTACCGGCATCCTTGGTGGCCTGGCGCTGCGAATCGTTGAAGTATGCCGGTACCGTAATTACCGCCTCGGTGACTTCTTCACCCAGGTAGTCTTCGGCCGTTTTCTTCATTTTCATCAAAACGCGTGCAGAAATTTCAGGCGGCGCCATCTTTTTGCCGCCCGCTTCTACCCACGCATCGCCGTTTTTCGCTTCAACGATCTTGTAAGGAACCAGGTCCTGATCTTTCTGTACAACGTCTTCTGAAAATTTACGGCCAATAAGCCGCTTGACAGCAAACAGTGTGTTTGTCGGATTGGTAACGGCCTGGCGCTTTGCCGGCTGTCCTACCAAAACTTCGTCGTCCTTGGTAAAGGCGACAATTGAGGGTGTGGTGCGATCACCTTCTGAGTTTTCGATGACTTTCGGCTGTCCGCCTTCCATCACTGCAACGCAGGAGTTTGTCGTACCAAGGTCAATCCCGATGATTTTACCCATGTGTTTGTTCTCCCAAAAAAATATTAAATTAATTGATGCTCCTGAAATGGGGTTGTTCAGGGCATTTTCAACGATCCGAAGCCCGAAAGGTCAGGGTTTGCGCGAGACGATCACCATCGCCGGGCGAATCAGCCGGTCATGCAGCCTGAAACCTTTCTGCAGCACTTCCAGCACGGTATTCTCATCGACATCCGCCGATGGCAGCATGGTCATCGCCTGGTGGAACTCGGGGTCGAAACGCTGTCCGACCGGATCGATGACCTCCAGGTCGTGGTCCTGCGTGACTTTCTCCAGCAACTTCAGTGTCAATTGCTGGCCTTCTTTAAGCGAGTCAACGGTCACTGATTCACCGGCAACACCCAGGCCGCGTTCCAGACTGTCCCAGACCTGTAGCAGATCCTTCATGATTTTTTCTAACGCCAACTTGCGTGATCTTTCAAGGTCACGCATAAGACGTTTACGCAGATTGTCCATTTCAGCCTGCATACGTAACATCGCCTCACGATGCTTCGCCAGATCCTGTTCAGCTGCGGCAAGCTCGCTGACAGCATCTTCCGATTCAGTGGCTGCCTCAGAGTCGATACCCTGAGATTCAGCGTCACCAGCAGATTCCATTTCTATCTCCACCGGTTCTTCGAACGGGTTGTTCTTCATTTCTGTCACGTTTCTTATCTCCCTGGCCCGATACAAGCGATGGCGCCGGAACCAAACAAAAGCTAATTTGTAATCTTCCCGAAATATGGGGCTGCGGGATTACGATTCAAGCGGCTTGCCTACATGGAATCGATTGCCCGATGCTCTGACGCATGCTAATTTCATTGGCTGTTCACGCACGATTAAAAAATGCTCAATTTTCTGCAAATCCGTAATTACGCCATCGTCGATTCTCTCGACCTGGAATTCACGGGCGGTTTCACCTGTGTAACGGGTGAAACGGGCGCAGGCAAATCCATTCTGGTTGATGCGCTGGGCCTGCTTTGCGGTAAACGGGCGGACACCTCAGCGATCAGGGACGGCGCCAGCAGGGCGGAATTGAGCGCCGAGTTCGAATTACATGAGGACAGCCCCGCCCTGCTCTGGCTGCGGGCTGCAGAGCTGGATAACGCGAACACCTGTCTATTGCGCCGGGTGATCAGCGAAGGCGGACGTTCCCGCGCCTGGATTAACGGCACCACTGTTACGTTACAGCAGCTCTCTTCGCTGGGTGAGATGCTGGTCGAAATCCACGGACAGAATGAACACATTCTGCTGGTACAAAACTCAGAACAATTTCGCCTGTTGGATGGAAGCGGCGGTTACCCCGGTGAGTTGGACGAAGTTGACAAAGGCTTCGAAGATTGGTCATCACTGCAGCGTCACAAACAGAGTCTGCTTGATGAGACACCACTCGACGCGGGGGATATGGACCTGATTCGTTACCAGATCAGCGAACTGGAAAGCAGCATGATCCCCGCTGACCAGTTCACCAGGATCGAAGCAGAACACAAGATCATGGCCCAGGGTGGTGAAGTTCTGGAAACATTGGAGCATGCCGCCGAGGCCCTCGAATCAGACGACGCAGGCGCCAGCCAGGTTATCCACAGGGTTGCCGACCAGCTTGAATCACATGCACCACTTGACCCTGACATCGCCAGCGCGGTTGAACTGTTGCGTGGCGCAGCTATTAATTGCGACGAAGCTCACAACAACATCCAATCGGCCCGTGTGCGCCTTGATCTCAGCCCGGAACGACTTGCGGAAATGGAAATGCAGCTTTCCACCCAACATGACCTGGCGCGCAAACACAGGGTACAACCGGATGACCTGCAGCAGGTACTTGAGGAATTGAAAGCACGATTCGATCGCGCCGGTTCGCTGGAAGAGCGACTGGCGCAGATACAGGAGCAACTCAACGCTGCACTGGGTCAATATCGTGCTGTAGCCGCCAAACTGCATATGCAGAGGAAAAAACGCGCACAGGAGCTGGCTGACAGCGTAACGGTACTGATGCAGCAACTGGGCATGGAAGGTGGCCTGTTTGAATTCCAGGTAATCGCCGATACAGCCGCCACACCCACAGCGCGGGGTACCGATCAACTTGAGCTCCGCGTCAGCGCCAACCCGGGTGTAGCGCCCGGTCTGTTACGCAAAGTAGCTTCCGGTGGCGAGCTTTCCCGCATCAGCCTTGCGATTAAAGTGGCCGCCAAGGCAGGGTCCGCCGCGCCCACGCAGGTTTTTGATGAAGTGGATGCGGGTATCGGCGGGGATACGGCAAACGCAGTCGGTGCCCTTTTAAAAAGCCTCTCGGCCAGTGGCCAGGCACTGTGCGTGACGCATCTGGCGCAGGTCGCGGCTTTTGCGGACCATCAATTCCGGGTATTAAAAAGCGCTGATGAGAGCGAAACACGAATCCAGACCAGCTTGCTGGCGGACGAAGAACGCGTAGATGAAATTGCGCGGATGCTGGGGGGGCGGCTTTCGGAGCAAAGCCGGGCGCATGCCAGCGAATTGCTGACTACGGCTTTAACACGACACTAATTGCGCTTGGGGCGCACATAGATAACGAGGCTGTGGTCCTCGATTTCATAGCCATGGGCCGCAGCTATTTTCCGCTGCGCCACTTCGATTTCCTCGCTGATGAACTCAACAACCTTGCCGGTTTCAACGCAGACCATATGATCATGGTGCTCGCCGGAATCGAGTTCATAGTAGGCTTGCCCACTCTCGAAATTGTGTTTTTCCACCAGACCGGCTGATTCGAACTGGCTCAGGACACGGTAAACGGTCGCCAGGCCGATCTCTTCTCTGGCCTGGATCAGGCAGCGATAGATGTCATCGGCGGTGAGGTGCTTGTCGCGCTGGCTCTCCAGAATCTCGAGAATTCGCTTGCGTGGATGCGTAACTTTGAGACCTGCTTGTTTGAGGTTGTTGTCTTTCACAGAAATACCACTATTTTATGAGGCCGCAGATATTGTATCATTCACGCACTCTGTGCCACGCTAAAAATCCAGCCCGGAATTTCAATGATCATGCGTTTTCTGTTCCTACTCATTATGTGCACGCTTTTCTGCAGCGGTTGCAACCTTATTTATAAACAAAACATACAGCAGGGTAATGCGATCGAGCAGGACGCCCTGGACGAGTTGTACGTTGGCATGAATGAACGCCAGGTTCTTTTCGTGCTGGGAACGCCTTCGGTAAAAGATCCTTTTCACCCGGACCGGTGGGATTACGTACAGACTTTCAGCCGGCGCGGAAACGATCCCGTGCAAAGGACCGTCACGCTGCGCTTCAAGGATGGTCTGTTAACAGAAATCGACGGCCAGACTGACCCCTTTGGCACCAATTCGAGCGGCGGCTCAAATGAAGTTGCATCGTTCGTCAAGAAAACACCCACCGACACTGAAGTCGATTCCGAAGCAACATCGTCAGGAAGCCCACAGGACGAGGCGCTCGAATCGGCCCGCGATGAAGTGTTGAAAGGCGTGGATCCCGACATTGAGGCCATCAATGAACGCAATGCGGAAGACCGGGACTATCAGCGGGATATGGAATTGCTGGACCAGACTCCGGACGACCTGTCGACACCTGATATCGACGGTTAGGAGGATTCAGCCTTTTTCCGGGCACGTTGCTTGCGTTGTTCTTTCGGGTCAGCTATCAACGGACGGTAAATTTCCACCCGGTCACCTGCGGACAGGCAATGGTCGGATGGCACTTTCCTGCTGAAAATACCCAGAGCATTCGGATCCGGCTCCAGCCCTGGAAACTCCTGCAAAATTCCGGATAGCTCAATCGCCCGGGCCACGGTGCAACCCACCGGTACATCCAGGCTGATCAAGGATTGCTTCCCGGGTGTCGCGTAAGTCACCTCCACCCGGATATCTTTCACATCGGTTTCAGCGTCGGTAGACATGGTCGGCACGCTGGCTGAATTCGTTGACCATCCGGTCGGCGATATGGGTAAACCCCCTGCGGAAAGCCGATGACAGCACTTTGCTGGAAAAATCAAAACCCAGCAACAGCGTCACTTTGCTGCCATCATCGCCCAGTTGTTCGAACAGCCACTCACCGGCCAGACGCTGGAACGGGCCTTCGACCAGGGAAAGCGTGAGACGCTCCCCGGGCACAAACCGGTTTCTCGTGGTGAATGTCTGGGTGATCCCACTTACTTTAACTACCAGGGACGCGAGCTGTTGTTCAGGGGATTGTTCATGTACTTCGGCAGACAGGCACCAGGTCAGGAACTCCGGGTAGGAAGGAACGTCCTGAACCAGCCGGAACATGTCCATTGCTGAGTGAAGTACGAGGGCTGATCGCTTGATTTCCATGCGTTATCGGTACAAACAGGATTGAGCAAGGCGCGGCAAGCATAGCATGAGCAACGCCGCAGAACGTAGAATAGGCTGCATTATGAATAACACAACAAAAAATGGCTCCAAAACCATCGCGCTGAACAAGCGCGCACGGTACGAGTACTATATCGAAGAACGGATTGAAGCCGGCATATCACTCGAAGGCTGGGAGGTAAAATCCCTGCGTGAAGGCCGCATCCAGTTTGCCGATAGCTACGCCCTGCTCAAGGACAACGAAGCTTACCTGTTCGGTTGCCAGATCAATCCACTGCCGACCGCCTCTGCCTACATAAAGCACGACCCGGTGCGCACGCGCAAGTTGCTGTTGCACCGCAGGGAAATAGACCGTCTCACCGGCGCCGTGGACCGTAAGGGCTTCACAGTCATCCCCACGGCCATGTACTGGTCCCGTGGAAAAGTGAAGGTCGAGCTTGGGCTAGCCAAGGGTAAACAGCAGCACGACAAGCGCAAAACCGAAAAAGACCGTGACTGGGAGCGACAGAAGGCACGCATCATGAAACACGGGTGACCCCAATCAAGTTCCCCACCCCGCGGGGTCGCTAAACTGTGTAAGCCAATCGCATCAAGGCTGACATGAATAAACAGCAACACAAACCCATCCGCGTAGGCCTGGCGGACAAGAGTCCGCTGATCCACGCGGCGATAAAGCAACTGCTTTCAGCGGACGACCGCTTTGAGCTGGTTTTCATGGCCAGCAATTGCGCCGAATTTTTTCGTCAGATAGAAAAGGCGCCAGTTGATGTGGGCGTAATCGGCTGGATTATCGGGCCCTGCGACGGGCGCTTCATCCTGGATCACCTCAACACCCGGGAAAGCCCGACCCGGATCATTGTGTATACCGGGCATGAAAGTAAGAAGATTCCTTCTATGGTGCTGACACATGGTGCTGCGGCCTTTGTATCAAAAATGGAACAGCCTTCGTTCCTGCTGGATACCATAGAGGCAGTGGCAAACGGCAGGATGGTGTTCCCCTACATCGATGTCCGCACCGTTTATGACAACCCCCTCACCACGCTAACCCGGCGTGAACTGGAGGTGCTGGCAGATCTCGCTGCGGGACGCACCAACAAGCAAATCGCCCGTGACATGAGTGTTTCCCTGAATACCGTCAAATTCCACGTCAGGAATCTATTCCAGAAATTGAGCGTGAACAGCCGAAGCCAGGCGATTGCGCTCTACCTCCAGTCCTGAACCCATCATTAAGGGTGGTTAAAACCCTACCCGTTTAACCCGCCCTGCCCATCCCTATGGATGGTCTGGTAAATCGTCCCATCTTTTAAACTAATTCCCAGGCTACGCACTTGACGGGAGGACACGGGACATGACCGAACACGAAACGCTGAAACGCTACCTGCAGGAATGGGCCGGAAATAACGAATTAAATAAGGCAGTGGCCATCACCACCCTTTCAATCGCCGATTCCTGCTGCGCGATTGCGGAAATCATCGCACTCGGCCCACTGGCCGGAAACCTGAATACGGCGCAAGGTGAAAACGTTGACGGCGACACTCAGTACGAGCTGGATATGCGGGCCAACGAGTTGATCATCGATGAAATGATCGATGCTCCCGTTGCATATCTGGCTTCGGAAGAACTGGAACTGCCGGTACCGATCAACCAGGGCGCGCCGCTCTACGTAGCCATCGATCCGCTGGATGGCTCGTCCAACATCGACACCAATGTCTCGGTGGGAACAATCTTCTCCATAATGCCAATGCGCTGTGACAAGGGCGACGCCGAGTCTGATTGTTTCCTGCAAAAGGGCATCCATCAACTGGCGGCCGGCTATGTCATTTACGGACCACAGACCGCCCTGGTACTAACCCTCGGTGAAGGAACCCATGTCTTTACACTGAACCCTGATACCGGTGAGTTCTGCCTGACGGCACACGGTCTGCAGATTCCGGAAGAAACCCACGAATTTGCCATCAATACCTCGAATTTCAGGCGCTGGGACGGTCACATCAAAGCCTATATCGATGATTGCTTCGAAGGCGCCGAAGGACCCCATGGCAAAAACTACAACACGCGCTGGATCGCATCGCTGGTCGCTGAATGCCACCGGATCATGGTGCGTGGCGGTATCTTCCTGTATCCGGGCGACCGCCGCCCCGCTTATCACAGCGGGCGTTTGCGCCTGTCCTATGAATGCAACCCCATTGCGATGCTGGTCGAGCAGGCCGGCGGTGCGGCATCAACAGGCGATCAACGTGTTCTGGACGTCGAGCCCACAGACATCCACCAACGCGCGCCGCTGATATTCGGTTCCAAAAAAGAAGTTCAACTGGTAGATCACTATTATCAGGAAGTTCACCCCAGTCATGAACGCTCACAACTGTTCGGTAATCGCGGACTTTTCCGGACCGGCTAAAAGAGGAGACAGACCATGTCAATCAAACACCCCATCATCTCTGTCACAGGCTCTTCCGGCGCCGGCACTACTTCGGTGAAGAAGACTTTTCAGCGCATTTTCAATCGCGAAGGCTTCAACGCCTCGTTTATTGACGGCGATGCTTTCCACCGCTACGACCGGGTCAACATGAAACGTGTGATGGCGGAAGAAGAGGACAAAGGCAACCATCATTTCAGCCACTTCGGGCCGCAGGCTAACCTCCTGAAAGAACTGGAGACCGTGTTCCGGGATTTCGGCGAGACCGGCACAGGCAAAACCCGTCACTATGTGCATGACGAAGATGAAGCCAAGCTCTACGGTACGCCGCCAGGAACATTCTCTGACTGGGAAGGTATTCCGGAGGATACCGAGCTATTGTTCTATGAAGGACTTCATGGCGCAGCCGTTACCGACGATGTAAACGTCCCCCGGCACTGCGACCTGAAAATAGGCGTGGTGCCCGTGGTCAATCTGGAGTGGATTCAGAAAATCCACCGCGACAACCTGGACCGGGGCTATTCCCGCCAGGTCATCAAGGACACGATACTGCGGCGGATGCCGGACTACCTGGACTACATCTGTCCGCAGTTCTCGCAAACGGATATCAATTTCCAGCGCATACCGACCGTAGATACGTCCAATGCTTTTTGCGCACGTTGGATTCCGACACCGGACGAGTCAATGGTCGTGATCCGCTTCGCGAACCCAAGCGGTATCGACTTTCCTTACCTGACCTCGATGATCCACGACAGTTTCATGTCGAGGGCCAACTCAATCGTTATTCCGGGCGGCAGGATGGACCTGGCCATGCAGTTGATCCTGACCCCCATGATCATGCAATTGATGGAGCGCAGCCGCCGGGCCGGCGGACCGCGCAAAACCGTTCAAGCTGTTCAGAAAACAGCTTGATACCCATATTTGACTAAAGGAGAGCCCATAATGGACCAATCAGCAAGATATGCAGACCTGAACCTGCGCGAAGAAGACCTGATAGCCGGCGGCAAGCACGTTTTGTGCGCCTATATCATGAAACCGAAAACCGGATTCGGCAACTACCTGGAGACAGCCGCTCACTTCGCCGCTGAATCATCTACCGGAACCAACGTCAAGGTTTCTACCACCGATGACTTCACCCGCGGCATCGACGCACTGGTGTATGAAATCGACGAAGAGAAGGAGGTCATGAAGATCGCCTACCCCAACGACCTGTTCGATCGCAACATGATCGATGGACGGGCCATGCTGGCATCATTCCTGACACTGACCATTGGCAATAACCAGGGTATGGGCGATGTCGAGTACGCCAAGATGTACGATTTCTGGGTTCCACCGGAATACCTGCGCCTGTACGACGGGCCGGCAACGGACATCTCCAACCTGTGGCGTGTCCTTGGACGGCCAGTCGTTGATGGCGGTTTCATCGTTGGCACCATCATTAAACCCAAACTGGGTCTACGGCCCCAACCTTTTGCCCGTGCGGCATACGACTTCTGGCTGGGTGGCGATTTCATCAAGAACGATGAACCACAGGGGAACCAGGTCTTCGCCAGGCTCAAAGAGACCATTACTGCGGTGGCTGACGCGATGAAGCGGGCACAGGATGACACCGGTCAGCCCAAGCTGTTTTCGGCCAACATCACCGCTGACGATTACCGGGAAATCATCGCGCGCGGTGAGTTCATCCTGGAAACCTTTGCAGAAAATGCCGACCACGTAGCGTTCCTGGTGGATGGCTATGTAGCCGGACCGACGGCGATTACAACAGCACGCCGGCACTTCCCGAACCAGTACCTGCACTACCACCGTGCCGGTCACGGCGCGGTCACATCGCCACAGACACAGCGTGGCTATACGGCCTTTGTGCTGGCGAAGATGGCGCGCCTGCAAGGTGCCTCCGGCATCCATGTCGGCACCATGAGCCATGGCAAGATGGAAGGCGAAGTCGACGACCGGAACATCGCGTACATGATCGAACAGGACAGCGCTGACGGTCCTTTTTACCACCAGGAGTGGGAAGGCATGCGGCCCACCACACCGATTGTCTCGGGCGGAATGAACGCGTTACGCCTGCCTGGTTTCTTCGAAAACCTGGGTCATTCCAACCTGATACTCACGGCTGGTGGCGGCGCCTATGGTCATATTGACGGACCGGCGGCGGGTGCCACTTCGTTACGCCAGGCTGAAATTTGCTGGCGTGAAAAGGCAGACCCGATTACCTTTGCCCAGGAGCACCTGGAGTTCGCACGGGCCTTTGAAAGTTTCCCGGGCGATGCCGACCAGCTTTACCCCGGATGGAGGAATACACTCAATGTTGCAGCCTGAAACCCAATCTGCCGATAACTACCCCACCGCCATCGTGTGGGATCTCGACGGCACCCTGGTCGAATCTGCACCGGATCTGGCCACCGCACTGAATGCCCTGCTGAATGAGCAGGGACAGCATACACATTCAGTAGACAGCGTCCGCCCGATGATTGGCGGCGGCGTGGCAAAACTGATCGAGCGGGGATTTCGGACTGCCGGCGCCCCGCTGGATGAAACTGCCCGGGATGAACTCGTGCCACGCTTTATGGAGTTGTACACGGCCTGTGCCACCCAGAGCACACACCTGGTACCGCACGCCCGGGACGTGCTGATCCATTTCTATCATGCCGGCGTCAAGCAGGGCTTGTGTACCAATAAGCCTATTGCAGTGACACGACTGATTCTGGGCGCGCTGGACATCACCGGTTTCTTCAACAGCATCATAGGTGGCGATTCAACCAACATGCGCAAGCCGCACCCGTTGCCATTGCTAACCTGCCTGGAGGAACTGGGCGTGCGGCCTGAAGATGCGTTGATGGTCGGTGACTCAGGAGCCGATGTCGGTGCCGCGCGGGCAGCCGGTGTCCCGGTCATCCTGGTTCCAGACGGTTACACGGGCGTACCGGCCGTGTCACTGGGGGCAGATTACGTGGTTGAAAACCTCGCGGACATCCCCGGCAGCATCCAGCCACACCCGCCATTGCAACAAAGCGCCTGAGCTTTGATATAGTAGGGCTCTCACGGAGCCCTACTATGAAAAAAATGATAAAAGCAGGCATACCCGCGATTCTTGCCATCGCGTTTCTGGTGGTTCCTTTTACGGTCGTTCAGGCCGCTGAAATCGATTTTTCATGCATGAAGTACCGGGTCTGGGGCAAGAATCATGTCTCTGACCGTTATCGCGAATTTGACGTAGTGCTTGAAAATCGTTGCCCGGGGCCAGCCAAATGGGCCATGTGTATCGAGCGAGTGGATCCCTGGACCAACAAGGTGGTGGAAACGCACAACCCGACCGGGGTAATCCAGCCGGAAAAAAAATCCCGCGTTAACCTGCAACTCAAGAGAGGCCCGGACAAAGAAATTTTCCGCAATCGATTCCAGTCGTTTTATGTTTCCCTTGGATACTCCGTTAGCGGGCCGGTTACTGCCCAATGTTATGCCCGCCAATGTGAAGAGAAAAAGCGTGGCCTGAGGGCCAAAGTCACGGAGAACGAAAAGGCCTGGGAAAAAGCATCAAACAGGATTAATGCATTAATCGCTGCGGAATGTCCGGATTCAGCCTGGGACGAAACCACCCGGGAAGAATGTGAAGGTGAAATACGAGAAGCCAGTAAGATCGAAATAGAGTTATTTATTGAAAATGACCTGCTTCTTCGCGAGCAGCTCGCCACGGTCGACCCGGAACACTGCAAGGTCTGGTCAGGTGAGTTAACCGACCCTTAAAGGGACGTAAGTCCGATATCAGAGGCTTGCCAGTTGCTTCAGCCGTTTTAGCCTGCTCGCAGCCGAACGCTGCGCGGACTCCAGATCAATCTCCTGCCCGCTGAACCGTCGCTGTTTATTGTAATACTCTGCCGGATCCGTTCCATCCGGCTCCTCATTGATTTCATAGTCGACACCATCGACCACCTCGTACAACGGAAACACACCACTGCGCACCGCCAGGCTGACCAGTTCGATTGACTCGGCAGGTTCGGTTTTCCAACCCGTTGGACAGGGCGCATGAATCAGAAAGAAGCGGAACCCGGTCATACCCAGTGCTTTCCTGACCTTACGGGTGAAGTCTTCCGGGTGGGCAATGGATAAGGTGGCTGCATAAGGAATCCGGTGTGCAGCAAGAATTTCTATGATTTCCTTCTTGTTTTCGCTTTTCCCCCCCGGCGTAGTGGTCGTCTTCGCCGCAGCCGGTGTGGCTGAACTTCGTTGCCCACCGGTATTGCCGTAAATTTCGTTGTCGTAGCAAAAATAAATCAGGTTTTCATTCCGCTCCGCTGCCGCAGAGAGGGTTGCAATGCCAATATCGTAAGTACCGCCATCACCGGCCCAGCAGATCACGCGTTCCGGCTTGGTATCCGCTTGCGCGTTCAGTTCATTCACCGCGGCTACACCACTGGCATAGGCCGGTGCAGAACCAAAAGTCGAGGCAACCACGGGCACGCTGTAAGCCGTGGTCGGAAACGCACCGGCCGTGACGATGCCGCAACAGGCCGGAATCACCAGCGAATAGGTCTCGTCCTGAAGCGCCCGGCCAAGCATGGTGAGACCGGTACTCATTCCGCAACCGCCACAATTGGTGTTGCCCGGCCTGAGCAGGCAATCGGCTTTGGTTTGTTCGGGGGATGCTGTGTTCATGGGTCAATTCCTTTCCACACGGGCGCACCCGGTTCTGATCGGTCGGTCAGGTCCTGCAGGACCTCGCGGACGATAGCCGGCACTACGTCGCCACCACCAACACCCACCAGGTAGCCTTGTACCAAAGGATTTCCCTGCCCTTGCAGGCAAGCCTTCACTTCCTGGCAAAAAATACCGCCGGTGCCGGCCGAATAGTTACGATCCAGCACAGCAATCTTCCTGGCGCCGCCACACAACTCCAGAAGCTCCTGGGCCGGAAACGGCCGGAACATCTTGATCCGGATCATCCCGACTTTTTCACCTTTCTCACGCCACTCGTCAATCACGTCTTTGAGCGTTATCGCGATTGTTCCGGACGCCACGAATATCCGGTCTGCGTCTTCCGTCCGGTAGGCCTCGACCGCGCCACTGACATCCCTGCCAAACACTTCACGAAAACTGGCCCTGTGCTCTTCAAAAACTACGGGAACCTGGCGAATAGCGGCATCCAGATCCATCCGGTGGGTGAGTGTTTCCTGCGGAAAAGCCATACCACCGATGGTGACAGGGTGCGCATTATCAATTCTGTGAGGAACTTCGCAATGCGGCAGGAAGCGGTCCACCTGCTCTTGTGTGGCCAAGTCAGTTTCCATCGCTGTATGTGACACGATGAAGGCGTCCATGCAGACCATGACCGGCAGCATCACCCGTGGATCCTCTGCCAGCCTGAAGGCCAGCAGCGAGGTGTCCGCAACGTCCTGATTAGAATTACAATACAACTGGATCCAGGCGAAATCCCGGAACATCAGCGAATCTCCCTGATCCGCCCAGATGTTCCATGGTGGGCCCAGTGTTCGATTCACCGCCGCCATCACAATGGGCAGGCGGTAGAAAGCAGCCACCATGACGTTCTCCGCCATGTAGGCCAACCCGTTTGAGGAACTCGCCGTGAACGTACGGGCGCCATTGAGTGACGCACCAATACATACGCCCATTGCGCTGTGTTCGCTTTCAACCGGGATGACTTTGCCGTTCGAGAATGGGAAGCGGGCAACGAATTCAACGATCTCGGTTTGTGGTGTTATCGGGTAGATTCCGCACACCGCCCCGCGTGCTGCACGATTCGCTTCGCCGGCGAGGCTCATGGAGTGTCCCGCGGCATGATTTCCTGTTACCAGGTGCATGTTCATCTTTTTATCGCCTTTCGCCTATCCGGCTTTCATAAAAATAACGGCACGGGAACATTCGCTGACGCAGACCCCGCAGCCTTTGCAATAGTCATAATCAAAAACAATTTCTTTGCCGACGCGCTTTAAAACACCGTCCGGACAATAGGTCACACAACGGTCGCAGCTGTTACATACACCGCAGCTGAGACAGCGTTTGGCTTCTTCGACATCCAGCAGACCCTCGTGCACTTCTTCAAACGAGGTACTTCTCCGCTCAAACGACAGAACCTCACCTTCATGCCGGTGTTCGTGTTTGAAGTGCTGCAGGCGAATGCGATCAGCCCGTATGACGGTGTCGGCAGCAGGTGCATCGCTATACAATTTTTCCCCGCTGAACCTTTCATGCAGTAACAGGGCCATATCACGGCCGCATCCAATGGCGGCGGTAACGGTGCCCTCATTCGTCAACAGATCGCCGGCTGGATAGACAGGTGCCTCGCCTTCAGCTTCGATCGGATGTTCCCTGGAAAGCTCTGCGCCGGTCGGCAACAACGACAGGTCCGCGGCCTGCCCTACTGCCAGAATGACGCGGTCGCAGGGGATTTCAAACTCTGACCCGGGGATCGCCACGGGCCGACGTCGGCCACTCTCATCGGGTTCACCCAATTCCATGCGCAGGCAGGACAGATGGCGTTTTTCCTGTTCCGGGGAGATCCGTACCGGGGAACACAGAAAATCGATGGTAATGCCTTCATCGATAGCTTCATCGACTTCCTCAGGGATGGCTGGCATCTCATCCCGGGTGCGCCGGTAGATGACACGTACATCACGCGCACCCAGACGGAACGCAGAACGTGCGGCGTCAATCGCCGTATTACCGCCGCCTACGACGACAATATCTTCCCCTTCAACATTGGATTTTCCAGACCTTGCCAAGTCCAGAAACTCGATACCCTGCATAACACGCCCCATGCCGGTGCCAAGATCCAGCCCCAGGTCGATGGAGCTAAGGCTTTGCAGTCCGGTGGCAGCCAGGACCGCATCGTATTCGTGGGCCAGCTGGTCGAGACGGTCGTGGTCGATTGGAGAATTGAGCACTGCTTCAACGCCCAGGTCCATGATGCGTGCAATGTCCCGGTCCAGCGCTTCACGCGGCAGGCGGTAATTTGGAATACCGGTGCGCATCAGGCCACCCAGTTCCGGGCCCGATTCAAACAAGGTCACGGAGTAACCCAGCCTGGCCAGGTGGTAGGCACCGGAAAGTCCTGCAGGACCGGCACCGATAACGGCAACCGTCTGCGGACGTTTTTCGCCTGCACTAACCTTAACCTCGCCATGATCACCGGCATAACGCTCCAGCGCACGCACGTTGACCGGACCTTCCAGCTCGGAACGGTTGCATTGCAACATGCAAAATCCCGGGCAGACACGGCCGCAGACCGAGGGTAACGGTGAAGTCTCCAGCAGGATTTCAAGAGCGCCGTCGACATTTTCCTCACCCAGCGCCGCCAGGAAGCCCTGCACATCGTTACCGGCCGGGCAAACAAAATTGCACGGCGGCGTCGCGTTTTGCCATACCGGTTGCTGGTTCGCCCATTGACCGGTCTTGATCGCCGGTTCAGCACCGCTATTGTCATCGAGGAACCCATGCCCGCGCGCGTGGGATACCTCTTGCTTGTGAACTGTGCCGGGTAGCGGTTTTTCTTCCTGGATCCGCAAGGACTCAAAGGCATCTTCCGCTGCAGACGCGTTTCCGCCGTGGAAACCGAAATCATCGAATGCTTCGATAACCGAGGGCAATTTCATGCCAAGCAGGCGCGCGGCAGCACCTGCCAGTGCCGTATTGACGATGGGAACTGTTTTCGAGCCCAAACCGTGTTTGACGGCAATAGAAGTAGCGTCCACCGTTGCGATCCTGAAGGCCGCAACCCGTTCCTGACCCGCGTAGTGTTCCGGGGGTTTTTCGCAATTGAGCAGGATCCATCCTCCGGGTTTCAGGCCGGAAAGAATGGCCGGAGAAATCAAGGTTGGGTCAAGGACAATCAGGTGGTCGGGTTCATAAATCTGGTTGGGGTTGTGAATTGGCTCGTCGTCACAGCGCAGGTAAGCCTGTACCGGTGCACCGGAGCGTTCCGCAGCATATACCCCAAATGCCTGGACCGATTTACCTTCACGATGTTCAGCAGCGGCGAGCAGCTTGGCCAACGTGACGCCACCCTGGCCGCCCCGTCCATGAATCCTGATCTCGATCATTGGATGAATCCCATTTTGTTTTTAACCGACCCGGCAGTGCATTGAGTAACGCGTTCAAGAAAGAATCCGGATAACATAAGGTTATCCCTGAAAAGCCACGAAGCTACTGATGTTGATCATGCATATTTGGAAAAAGCCCCTGGCAGGGAACTGAAGCTGTTAAAAACGTTCAAAAAGGGTACAATGCGCGAACTTTGGGGGCGACCTGGATTCGACGCGGGTGATGAAACCTAAGGTGCATGCCGAGCTGCAAATAACTCGTTAAACTATCTGCAAACTTTTAGTTGCCAATGATGACAACTACGCACTAGCAGCTTAAAAACCTGCCTTAGCGCCTTCTGCCCGGTTCGTACCCATACGTCCGGATCACAGGAGTCACCCTATATGGGATCGCGACGAAGCACGCCTGGTGTGGACTCGTTAAAACCTATCCAGGATCGTTTATGGTTTTCCCTGCCTGTCGGGTAATCATCGACTAAACTAATAGACCGGATAAGCATGTAGAGCCAAGGGCGGAGTGCTTGCGGACGCGGGTTCGATTCCCGCCGCCTCCACCAAATATAGTCGTAAGATACTGAAAAGCCTCACTATTAATTAGTGGGGCTTTTTTGTTCCCTCAATGAAACCCACAGCAAAAAGTCAGTGCAGAATCGCGTCGCCCGGGGCTAACTCAGCACTCACGCCGCAGTGCAATGCTTCGCGGTCGAGAATAGGGTCAATGCCGCTGCCGTACTCGACGGCGAATAAAGCCCTGGCGGCTATATGTAGGAGAACGACTTTATCCAGGGTCAGGAACATCCTTCCGCTTTCTGGCGACAAGCAGAACCTGATCAACGTTCATTTACGGTGCTGCAAAGTTCCGAGTTCGGCCAGATATAGTCATTCACCAAGCATAGATTTCAGCGCCACGTATCGCTGCTTTCGGCCATTAAGAGACGTTCAGGACACAAACGCTTTCGATACTCATGACGCGGTTGGGCTTTCCCGCAATATCACAATCCCGAGCCATGCAAACCAAACTATCTGACCTAGCCCGAAAACATCCATTAGCACATCAAATGCCGGGACAACGGTCAGTATTCCGGCTAGACCGACCAGGACACCAAGGTAATTTAGCGCCTTCGGCAGGCTGCCCCCTCTCAATGCTGCCCAACTTAGTAGTAGTACCCATAAGCCACCTACAATCTCGTTCCCGCCGCCCAAGGCTTCTTGTATTGTGATAATCGCCAGCCATAGGGACACAGCCTGATCCTGGTTTTCGCTGAATAGGCCAATGACAGCGGAGTTTCCGATGTTAGCGATCATGCCACTCGCGATGACTAGACCAGCCCAGATTAGACCGAAGGCGGTCGCCGTCTGCATGATTGCTGGGGAACGATTCTTCAACCGGGCGTGCAGCGCTAGCGCCAGGACAACGAGCACCACGCCGAACACCACATAAATGAGTAGGTATGCTATGTACGACGCGACTTGATTGGCTGCGACGAACGCGATCTGTTGGACGTGTCCTTCGTGGCCGGAGGAATCGAGTACGGTCAGGAACAACCCGAAGCCCGTCACATATAACGCCGCCTCGATCAGTGCGGCGATACCACCCAGCTTTTGTAGATCACTAGTCATCTAGCGGTGACTCCTTAGGGTCAATTTCTGCCCTTTAGACTGATTATAGCCCAACGACCG